>JAEUSA010000048.1 GCA_016788945.1 Leptospiraceae bacterium | reverse complement strand
TCGTGAAACCCATCTTTTATATCTTTTCTGCGCGGCTCGGGTTTCTGAGTTCACTGCACGCCGGCGTCGCCAACCTCAGCAATACCGCAACGGGTACCATGGCGGTCACCGCATCGGCTGTGACGGGGACGAATGTGTTTGAGGTAAACGATACCGCATCGGTGACTTTCCGCAACTCAGCGACCTTTCGCCCGATCATGGTTTCAAACCAGATCACGATGGGCCTCGGCATTGCAATCGGTGCGGCGACGCTCAACTTCGATATTGCACAGAACGTGCAGGTCAACGCGACGGCTTTGACCGTACAGTTAGGTTGCTGGTTCTGAGCAGCGTGTCTGCTTAATTGATTTTCAGCCTGTCTTCTTTCTGTGTTATAGTGCCGGTGCAATGCCCCATCTGTGACGGGTCTCTGAAGCCCATGTCTGACCCACGATTTGCCTGGTGCGGCAACGACAGCCTTGTCGTGAATACGGCGTACCAGCCGGTAAAATACGAACACGACTATTTCCACAAAGAATACAAGAATCAGTATGGGCGCAGCTATACCGACGACCGCCAGGCAATATTAGAACGCAGCCGGCTGCGCTACGAGCTTATTCAATCATTCGTTTCGCCGCAATCGCATCCGCAATTGCTCGAGATCGGTTCTGCCGCAGGTTATTTTCTCAAAACGATGCAAGACGCAGGGTTCGCCGTGCGCGGCTGGGAAATTTCAGAAACGATGTGCAAATATGCCAATGCGCGCGGTCTCAAAACCACACGGCAAGATTTCCTCAAGGGCGCCAAAGCGCATGCTCGCAAAAAATCCGCACAACCTTTCGACATTGTTGCTCTGTTTTATGTGCTCGAACACATTGCCGAACAGAAGGCCGCTTGGCAACACCTGAGTCAGTTGGTTCGCCCGGGCGGCGTGCTGCTCATGGCATTGCCGTCTGCCGCCGGGCCGGTTTTTCGTTTCGACCGCAAAGGCTGGTATGCAACGCACCCTGTAGACCACCGGGTCGACTATTCACCACGGGCATTAAGAAAAATCGGCCCGCGATTCGGTTTCACGCTCCGCGAAGCGTGGTCTGAAGGTAAACACCCGCAGCGTTTTCCGCTGTCGCGCTTTTCGTTTATGAAAGAATTTTATCAGAGGGCGCTTGACCGCGCGCCGCTCAGCGACACCATTTTCGCGGTTCTGGAACGGCAATCTTGAGCGCCGCCGATACGCTTGCGCTGCTTGCCGCAGCAGCCTCTTCAGAAGAAAACCGCCAGCTGCTATTGTGGGAAAGCTTCTGGTACTCAGGCGCTGCAGACGCCGACGACGCAAAACGCGAATGTGAGCACCTGCGCCTGTCGGTCGGCGAAAACGAAGCCGCAGATATCAGAGCCAAAGCCGCTGATCAGGGCCTTACCGTACAGAGCAGTGCCACGGAGACGATTATCTCTCTCGCTGAATCGGGCCGCCAACCCCGGAAGATACTTTTGACGACAAAGGTCTACTCCTCTTTTCCAGCCGACCTGCAAAGTTCCGGAAATTCACTGCTACTCTCCCGGGCAGCTACGGTGAAAGAAGCACTGCAGCTGGCGATGCTCGCAGCGCGCTTCCCTCAGCTTGAGATAAAAACCGTTGCCCAGGCAAATGCGATAGAAGACTGGGAAAAAATCCCGCAGACTTTCCGGCGCTTAGCCTTCCGCTCGATTGTGATGTCACGCAAACCCTCAGCCGGTCTGCGCCTGCTCGATGCGACAGGTCTATTGGATAAATTTTTGCCCGAAGTCACTGCAGGCCGGCATTTGACGCAAAACCGTTTTCATGCGTACGATATCTTCGAGCATCTGCTGCGTTCAATTGATGGCGCATATGATCTCAACGAACCGGTACGCTGGGCAGCGCTGCTGCACGATATCGGCAAGGTGCCGACACGCGTCGAAGCCCCGACGGGTGAAGCGTCGTTCCATAACCATGAAATGTATTCGGCACGCATGGCGGTGCCGATCATGAAGCGACTCGCGGTGCCGATCACGATCGGCCAAAAAGTTAAATTCCTCGTGCGCAATCACATGTTCCATTACACCGATGAGTGGTCAGACAAGGCGGTCAGACGATTCGTTAAAAAAGTGCCGCTCGAAGAATTACAGGACCTCATCAACCTGCGACTTGCGGACCGCAAGGGGTCAGGCAAAAAAACGGCATTCCCCAAAGCGCTGCAGAAACTCATGCAGCACATCGATGAAATTATCGAAAAAGAAAAAGAATTCAAAATCCGTGACCTCGCGATCGACGGCCATCAGCTCATGGCGATGGGCGTTCCCGCGTCTCGCACCATGGGCGACATTCTTAAATACCTGCATGAAGAAGTGAAAAACGGACGGCTGGAAAATACTGCAGAAGCGCTGGCCGCCCGGGTTAAGACTGAATACCACGCCATTTTATCCGAAGTTGAAGATGAAAACAAAAACTAAAAAAGAAAAACTATCCGCGCTGCCGGCGATTCTGATTGCCGCCGGCGGCACCGGGGGACATATCACTCCCGGAATCAGCATCGCCGAAGCTTGGCTGGCCTCAGGCGGTCGTGTAGTGCTCGCGACGCTGATGAAGAACATTGACTACCCCGACATCGTACGCCTCGCGCGCAATGAAGCGGTTTCGATAGTCGCCTACGATGCACCGCGCCTGACCAAAAACCCGCTACAGATAGTGGCATTTATCCGCCGCTTTCTTTCGGCATACCGCCTCGTGCGCCACGCTGCGAAAGTTGAACACGTGAGCGCGGTTCTCGGCATGGGCGGTTACAGTTCGTTTCCCGCGGTGTTCTTTGCGATCGTACAGCGTCTGCCCTTATACCTGTGCGAACAGAATGCACGATGGGGAATCGTGACCCGAATCGCGCGCGGCTTCGCGCGGCGTGTTTTTCTCGCGTTTGCAGCCGGGCGAAATCTACCGGAAAAATTCGTTGTTACCGGCAACCCGCTGCGCGCGATGTTTGCCAAAGTAAAACCGAGAGCCGGCGCAGCAAAACAGCAGAAGATCCGCCATCTGCTGATAATCGGCGGTAGTCAGGGGGCAAGCGACCTCAACAAACTTTACCTCGCTTTCGCGCAATCGCCCGCTGCTAAAAACGTGCGCTGCACCGTTGCGACAGGTGCGCAAGCATACAACGAAATCAAGGCACTATCGCGCAAGAGCGACACCATTCTGCCGTTTATTGAAGATATGCCCGCGGCGTATAATGCCTGCGACGCGGTCGTCGCCCGGTGCGGCAGCGGCACCCTGTTCGAGATATTGTGGTCACAGAAGCCCGCATTTCTGATTCCTTACCCGTTCGCCGCCGCCGACCACCAAGCCGCCAATGCACAGATGATCATCCGCCGCATGCCGGGTGTCATCTGCGACCACCGGCCGTTTGA
>JAEUSA010000004.1 GCA_016788945.1 Leptospiraceae bacterium | reverse complement strand
GCCTTTTGTTTTTGGTGAGGTCGCTCTTGTCGAGGTTCACATTGATCTGGTACGCGCGGCGACCGAGATGCGCGCCGTAGTTCAGGCGAAAATCCGCCGGCACCCCGAGCAAAATAATCAGGTCGGCTTCGCGCAGCGCCTCCTTACGCTTCTGGCGAAACTGCACTGAACTCTTGGCGCCTAAAAGCCCGCGTGCCATACCTGACAAATAGACCGGTACACCCAACTGTTCGAGTGCTGCAGAAATTTTTTCCGCATTTTGTGGATGCAACATCGTTTGACTGCCCGCCAGAATCAGCGGCCGTTCGGCGCTGGCAATGCGTGCAGCGACTTTTTCGAGCAGATTTTCTGAGATGAAAGGCTCGGGCTTTTTATTCGGGGTGGGAATCGCCACCGAGGCAGCACCGCTAAAGAGGCGATTCACATGAAATTTGAGGTAGGTACGGATACCGATCGCCGCAAGGCTTTTGCCTTTCGGTGTCGCTTCGCCATACCAGTCGCGCACCACCTGTTCGTCGTAAAGCAGGTCGACGGGCAGCTCAACGAAGACGGGGCCTGGCACACCTTGTGCAGCAATGGCGAACGCGCGCGTCAGCATCGGCGCGATCTCTTTGACGCGCGTTGCGCGAAACGCTTTCTTTACGTTCGTGCGTATGAGGCCGATCTGGTCAATGTCTTGCAGCGAACCACGACCGCGCAATGCCGTTGCTGTCGCGCCACCAATCAGCACGAGCGGCGACTGCGCCATGAGCGCGTTGCGCACCGCGGTGATCGTATTCGTCACACCGGGGCCTGCGGTCACAACCGCGACACCTGGAATACCTTTGAGGCGCGCCCAAGCGTCTGCGGCAAAGACCGCATTCACTTCATGGCGGGTATCGACGACTCGTATGCCACGCCGCTTCGCTTCGACAAGCACCGGTGAAACATGGCCACCGATCAGGGTAAAAAGTGCATCAACACCATGCGCGGCCATAACGCGCGCGGTGATTTCTCCGCCGTTCATGGGCGGGGATTATGGGTTCGGAACGGCTCGTCAACAATAAAGATAAAAGGGTCTGTTAATATGATATAGGTGCGTCATTTGGTCACGCGCATATGCCAGCACCGTAACTTGTACCCGTACAGAGTTTTTTTAGGTTTTTATGTTTGTATTCGTAGAGTACCCGGCAGGTGCGCGTGGGTGGATTCAGGGGTTCATCCGTGCATTTTGAGCGCACGATTTTTTTTTGTTTTTGCACTTCGCGGATAATCAGGTCGAGTTTGTCGATTTCCGGGTCCTGCCTTCCGCCTTCTCCTTGCCCGATACTCAGACAGGTATTGCGCATCTTGCTCATCGCATCCATGCGGGCCGCTTCTTTTGCCGTATCTTCCCGCCCTTGTAAAACTTTCACGCCTGGCCGGGAAATTCCAGAGCCACTGACGATCATCGTATCGTCGTCGATAAAGCGGGTATACCAGCTATCTTCCAGGTCATCTATGATTTGTTGCGACCGAGGTGTTGCGCATGATAATAGCACGAGAAGCGGAATCGAAAGGAACAGATTGCCTCGGCTATTCATGGGCCGTCGCCTTGAGGTTTGGGTTCTCGACTTTCTCACTTTGTTCATCGTATCGCTCCGTAGACGCCACGCACGACCTCGACAATTTTCCCGTAATCCAGTGTGTCGGGAGTGTCGCTCTGCTCGTGATAATTTTTATTGCGCATAAACGCCGTGTCGGTCACCATTACGGCATGCCAGCCGTGTTTCCAGTAATTCAGATGGTCTGAGAAATCGATACCCGTGACGAACGAGGGTGCGGCCAGCGAGATGAGTTTCAGTTGTGTGTTTTTTGTAAATCCGGCCTTGAGTAATTCGATCAGCGGCCCATCAGACGTGCGACCGACCAAAGCAATGAAATTACCCTGATTAGGATAGAATAAACCGAGACCAGTGGGGTATTCCTGCGAGCCTGCTTTCTCAGAATAATAACCAATCGTTTCCAATGAAATCATGTACCGCACTTTTGTGCCGCGCGATTTCAGATTATCGGCGTGCACTGCACTGCCCATAAAACTGGTGCGAAAATATGGCGGCTCTTCGAGGCTGTAAAACACGAGTTCATAATTATGCTTCAGTTCTGTGCTGTTAGCAGCAAGATATTTTGTGAGTAGTAACAGCCCTGCGACGCCACTGGCATTATCGTCAGCGCCTGGCTGGTCACCACACACGTCATAGTGCGCACCGATGACAATTGTGTCTTTGTCAGCAGGGCCAATATTCGCGATCACGTTCTTATAGGTGCGCTCGAGCACACGGTATTCTTCAAGGCGGATCGATTTCACAAACGGTTTGAGCTCGCGGCGGATATACTTCACCGCTTTTTCCAGCGAAGCAAGATTCCGGTGATTGCGTGCCGGTTCAATAGTAGATAGATATTCAACATGACGCCTGACGAACAGCTCATCGCTTTTGGCCTTCGCGCCCAACGGTGACGAAAATAATGCGAGCGCCAATAAGCCGACGCGCGCAATCTTTCGAGTTTTATGCAACTTATTAGTCCTGATCGGCCACCTGACGGAATTCTTTGGTGTCGCGAACCTTGTCGAATGAGTTATCTTTCTTTATGTCGGGCAGCTTAAACTTTTTCTTCTTGGCCACAGCCTTCGCCTGTTTGAGGTATTTTGCGGCACCCGCGGCGTCGCCCTCTTCGGCGAAAGTGCAGGCAAGGTTATAGTAGAACAAAGGATATTCAGGGCTTTTTTTGATGCCGAACAAAAAAACTTCTTTCGCCTTCGCTGCGTCGCCCGATAGCACCAACGATATGCCGAGGTGGTCAATGAGCGCGAACCACACCTCGTCTTCGAGAGTGCGTTTGCGTGCCTCGTTGTCGAGTGCTGCAGTATAATAGCGCGCCGCCTCAGCATATTTTTTATCCTGATACATGTATGAGCCTGCGCCAAAGTAATCGTAGGCATTCTTGGGCGCGAAACTCACCGAATTAATTATCGCGTCAAAGAGCGCTTTGTCTTCTTCTTTGTAACGAACCTTGGAGATGTGGATATCGATCCACAGGTTATCGCGCACGAGGTACATATTGACATGTTTCTGGTTGATTTCCTGATCCTGAAATTTGGCGACAAAATACTCATACATAGCCGCCGGACCCTTTTCACTGCTCTTTTCGGCCGTGCGGAGAACGGGGCTCTGTTTGAGCCGGTCTGTGTAATATTGCCGCGCGACCTTGCTGTCACCCTCAGCGGCGGCAGGCTCAATAAAAACGGAAACAATCAGGCCATCGGCGTTGAAACCATAAACGTTGCGGAAGGATTTTTCATAGCTATAATCATTTTTCTGTAGCTTGAAATCCTTCAAATTGATCTTAAGCACCCAGTCGTTATCGAAGTGAAAAAGGCGGTCGACGCCGTCGGCGAACACCGGGGTAGCGACCGCAATGACAAGTACTGCGATCGATAACAAAGTAGAAGACATGCGCTTGATAGGTGGATATAGCTTCATATTGCTCGGCTGCAGGGTAGGGTCAGCTCTGCAAGAGAAATATGCCTAAAAATAGACAAACTCTAAATATATGTATATGTTACTTCCATATTGCGATACAGGGCGAAGCCCCGCATCGCAATATGGAAGTAACCAACGTACAGGTAGCCATGAAAACCCGGGCAGAACTTTCTGAATTCCTGAAGTCGCGAGGTCTACGCGTCTCGCTGCAAAAGCTCGAAATCGCCGAGCATATTTTCAGGGAGCACCGGCATTTCACAGCAGAAGAAATTTTTCGCGAGATTAATTCTGAATACCCCCGCGTTTCGCGCGCGACGGTGTTTAATGTTCTCAATTTTTTTGTTGAGCACGGGTTGTTGAAGAAGGTCGATGCGCGCAGCGATGTGCAGCTGTTTGATTCTAATACCGAAGACCACGACCACGTTGTAGTCGATGCGACGGGAAAGATCTTTGACGTGATTCTTCCGGAAAAAGACAAAGAATCATTTCTCAAGGCCATTTGGGCGAAAAATCCTCACCTGCCAAAACGCGCCATCTCGTCGGTAGTCGTGCATGTTTAGTCGCCAGTAGGTATCCGCGCTTTTTGGCGCAAGTGCCGCGCAAAGCTCGCCAAGCTGTGTCGTTTTGACAAACAGCCGTGTGGCGGCCGATAGTCGCACCCAGCGTATTCTTTCCCCAGATTCCCATATGCGTACACTATGGGATCTGCTGCTGTTTCTGGTTACACTCACTCTCGCTATTTTGGGTCCGCTTGAGATTGTTTATCGTATCAAAGGCCCGATATTTGTTTTCTATTCGGGAGTTTTTCTCACTGCCATATTTCTCATCGATATGTTTCTCAGTTTTCGCACGGCCTATTACGACCGCGGCGAACTGATCGAAGACCTCGCGCAAATACGAAGGCACTATCTGCGGCGCTGGTTTGTGATCGATTTTATTTCACTTTTTCCCTTTGATCTGATTTCGGGACCGATCGTGGTAAACGTCGCGGGCAAAACAATCGACATTGCGCCGATTCTGCGACTGGTGAGGCTCGTGCGCCTGTTGCACTTGCGTGAACTTGTGAACCGTTGGCGGCATGCAGACTTCTTGAACCCGAGTATGATGCGTCTCGGCATTCTCGTGCTATGGATGCTGATGATGGCGCACTGGGCCGCCTGTGGTTGGATAGTGTTGGGTAACATTAAACCCGAGTACAATGCGGCGGAGAACTATCTGCGGGCATTTTACTGGGTGATCACGACGTTTGCAACGATCGGTTACGGCGACATCACGCCGCTCAACATTCCGCAGATCGCCTATACCGTGGTGATTGAGATCATTGGCGTCGGCATGTTCGGCTACATGATCGGTAATATTGCGAGCTTGCTCGCGAACCTTGATATTGCGCGGTCGAAATATCAGGAAAAAATCAATCGCCTGAATCTTTATCTGGAGTACCGTGACATTCCCATTGCACTCAGGCAGAAGCTGCGTCACTATTACCGCTACATGTGGGAAAGCCGGCGGGGCTACGATGAGAATCTGATTTTAAAAGATCTGCCGAGCGCCCTGCAAAAAGAACTGGCGATGCACATACACGCCGAGGTCATCGAAAAAGTTCCGATCTTCAAAGGGGCGTCTGACGCCTTCATCAAAGAAATTGTCATGAAACTATCTCCGGCAATGTTCACCCCGGGTGATTACATCTTTCGTGAAGGCGAGGTAGGGCACAATATGTATTTCATCAGCCGCGGCAGCGTTGAAATATTGTCAGAAAAAAGCAACCAAGTCTATGCGACGATCGGCGAAGGCGGTTACTTCGGCGAGATTGCCCTGCTGATGGCGCAACCGCGTAATGCATCGGTGCGCGCCGTCGAGTATTGTGATCTCTATACACTCGATAAGAACAGCTTTCAGGTTGTGCTGAGTGAGTTTCCGCAGTTTGCCCAACAAGTGAAAAAGATGGCACGGGAGCGCATGCATCATGAACCTAAAAAATCTGCGCAACGTGGTCGCAGAGGTCGTTAAGAATTTTACTTCTGCATTTTTCGGTCGAAGGCTTTTTTAGTGCCTGTCGTACCTTGCATCGACAGTGGGTCTTCGGGCCAGAAATGTTTCGGGTATTGGCCTCGCATTTCTTTTCTGACTTCCGCATAGGTGGATTTCCAAAATGCCGGTAAGTCTTTCGTGATGGCAATCGGCTGCCTTCCCGGAGAAAGCAACTCGAACGTGACCGGTAATTTACCGCTCGCAAGTCGCGGGTGTTGCGATAGACCAAAAACTTCCTGTATGCGCACGGCAATGATTGCCTTGTTGTCTTCGTAACGAACGCGGTGCGCCGAGCCACTCGGGACTGTCAATTTAATCGGCAATTGTTCTTCGAGTAATCTCTGTTGCTCGTAGCTCAGGCGCGCGAGTAAAGCAGAACAAAGCATTGCGTCACTCACTTCGGTCAGCGAACGGATTCCCCCCAAAAAAGGGGCCAGCCATTCTTCAAGATGAGCCTGCAGATTCTTGGCTGAACAGTCGGGCAAATCTGCGCCAAACGACCGCAAAATTTCCATGCGCTGCATCAGTGAGCGGGCTTCGTCGCCGACGAGGCTTTCTATTCCGGTTTCGCGCAGCTTTTGCAGTACCAGTTGCTCTGCGAAGCCCTGTGGTAGCGCGGTCTCTTTTTCTTCTATCACAATCGCACCGAGGCAGCGTTGTTCATACGCTCGCGGCCTGCCCGCGACCTCGCGTATTTCTTTTCTGGTAATGATGTCAGATACAAAATGTTTCATCACCTGCTCCCGCGACAAAGATACGCCAAGCCGCAACTTTGCATTCTTCTCCGCGCCCGAGACATCGACGGCCACTATGAATTCAGATTCGGCCAACCAGTCATTTTTCTCGGTAAAGACGCCGCGGCCGCTGCGCATGAGAAACGCGCCAGGCTCGGCTGTGCCCGCACCACGGTTGATGCACACGCGGTCGGGGTAGGCGAATAGAATTGCTTCTGCGGTACGCTGGCGTGCAGCGCCAGAGTACCGCAGATGCTTAAACACGCTGCGTATTGCGTCCAATCCCCTTTTGTCTGCACCCGATGGCACCTCGCCGGTGGCGATAAACTTCTGCAGCGATTGAAAGCGAATTTCCAGATCGGTGGCCATCGCGCCGGTCACGCGCATCGCGTCGCGCTCAGACAGCATTGCTGCGAGCAGCGCAGTATCTTCGCCTGGCGCTGCCGCGAGCATCGCACCAAGACGGGGATGCAATGGCATTGCGGAGGCCTTTTTGCCGAGTTCTGTGAGTTGCCCGCTCTTATCGATAAGATGCAGGTCAAGCAACAAGCGCTCAGCCTGGGATAACATCGCATTCGACGGCATGTCGGGCAGCAGCAGGTTCTTGAGCGGCGAACCAAACGCGAGCGTCCGCAACGAAGCCTCCGCGAGGTCTGTGCGCATTATTTCGGGCGCGCGCGTTTTCGGCCGACGACGAAAATCTGCCTCGGTGTACATGCGGTAGCAAGTACCAGGGCCAAGCCTGCCGGCGCGCCCTGCGCGCTGCACCGCCGAATCTTGCGTGATAGGCACAGTCTCAAGATAAGAAAGACCCGTACCTGGGTCGAGCGCTGGCTGCCTGACAAGACCGCTGTCAATGACAACGGTTAATCCTTCGAGGGTGAGACTCGATTCAGCAATCGGAGTCGCGACGATGATACGGCGTTCATTTGGCTTCGGCGGTGCCAGTACGCGGTCCTGCTCTTCGGCGGTGAGCTCGCCATAGAGCGGCATAACAGCCGTATTCCTCAGGTTACGATCTTCGATATATTCGGTTGCCGAAAAAATTTCTGCAGTGCCCGGCAAGAACAGCAGTAAATCCCCCGTATGTTTTGCGTGCGCTTCGATTGCCTTACGCGCACAGGCAATCGCCATCGCGCGATTGCCCGGTTCGATTTGTTCATTATGGTACCTGACCTCGACGGGAAAATTGGTACCGGCTGAGGTGATCACAGGCACCGGCGGCGGATTTTCTCCATTGCCGAGCGCGTTACGCAAAAAGCTTGCAATCGCCGTGGTGTCGATCGTCGCGGACATCACCAGAATTTTCAAATCGCTACGAAAGACCTTCATGCATTCGAGTGTGAGCGCCATCGCAAGATCGGTCTCAACATGGCGTTCATGAAATTCGTCGAAGATAACCAAGCCTACACCCGCAAGTTCGGGATCATGGACGATGCGTCGTGCGAGAATACCCTCAGTTACCACTTCAATGCGCGTGTTTTTACTCACCTCGCTGGCAAAGCGCACAGAGTAGCCTACCGTGTTGCCTAATTTCTGCCCCAAGTGGAATGCGAGCCGTGCCGCAGCCGCACGAGCGGCAACACGGCGCGGTTCGAGCATTATGATTTTTTTACCGGCAAGCCATTGTTCTTCAAGTAGCTTGAGCGGCAGGTAAGTAGTTTTGCCCGACCCGGTTTGGGCAGTTAAGATGGCAGCAGGCGCTGAATTTAATGCCGCCTGTAATGCAGGCAGG
>JAEUSA010000203.1 GCA_016788945.1 Leptospiraceae bacterium | reverse complement strand
GCCTATGAGCACTTTCGCGATCCTTGAAAGTCGCCCAAGCGGTTTCCTCGAAACCGCGTGGCGAATATGATTTTTTCAGAGATTCCCTGAATTACTGACAGCAAAATATGTGGCCCGCAGAGTATTCCGATCTTGATTTTGATCTACCGGAAGACCTGATCGCGCGTCACCCCGCTGAACCCGCTGACAGCGCTCGTTTAATGGTCATCAGACGCAGTGACCAATCTATCACGCATAGCCATTTCTCGCAGCTCGGTGAATATCTCACCGCCGGAGATAACATTTTTTACAATGCGACGCGGGTAGAAGAGCGGCGTACATATCTGCAAAAACCCGGGTCGGACAAACAATTCGAATGTGTGTTTTTGAAAAAAGTTGCTCCCGTTGCGCTGGGCGCGCCTCTCTCGGGCGAACTGATTACAGGCGCTCACACAGGTGAAATTTGGCAAGTTCTGATGCGGAACATCCGTCGTCTCAAAGACGCCGCGAAGTTGCTGGCGGCGAAAGATCAATCGTATGAGTTTATTCTGTCGCGCAATAGCGGTCAAATTTTTCTCTCGACCCGGCGACAGTTGTCGGCAGAGGATTTTGCGCGCATCGGTGAAATGCCGCTACCGCCTTACCTGCGCCGCTCGGCTACGGCTAAAGACAGTGAGACGTACCAAAATTTCTTCGCGCGACAGCTGAATGCGGCAGAAAAAATACTCGGTTCGGTTGCGGCGCCGACCGCCGCGTTACACTTTACCGGTGAACTCTACAGCCGGCTCGCGGCGCAGGGAGTAAAGTTTCATCCCCTTTGCCTTGATATCGGCTATGGTACATTTGCGCCGCTCACGGAACAAAATTTCCAGACGGGCAAACTGCACGCAGAACATTTTTTTATCCCCCCGGAGACTGCCGCGGCTTTCCAATTGAAGGAGCCTCAGCGCAAACTTGTGCTGGGCACGACCGCGCTCAGGGCGATCCTCACCTATGCGCGCACCGGTGTCAGCGAAGGTGAGACCGAAATTTTTATTCGTGGCAATGAGGTCATCGGCGAAATCGACGGCCTGATCACGAATTTTCATCTGCCGCGATCGAGTCTGTTGCTATTGGTTTCTGCATTTGCCGGTTGTAAGTTTTTGGGGCGCGCATATCGCGAAGCCGTAGAGAGAAAATACCGTTTCTACTCGTATGGCGACGCGATGCTGATTTTATGATGACATCCTCACTGCGTCATTGCCAAATGATGCCTAATCGATGAAAAGATTGTTTGTTATCATCTGTCTCGTTAGTCGATTATTTGCCGCCGACCCGGTGAAGCCGCCGAACCCTAATAAAGTGCAGGATTTTTCCGATATCCAAAGCCGCATTTTTCGTAAAGAGATGCTCGAGAACTTTGAAGAGAAGGCCATTGAAGAAATTTTTCTTTCGCCCGATACACAGGCTACGGTGCGGCTTTCGCGCGAACTTGCACCGCCGGTTACAGAAACAATACAGTATGCGTCGGTGAATGTTGCCACGCCCGAAACGCGGCGCGTCCGCCTGCAATTCCGTAATCCGCCGGAGATCAAGAGCTACTGCCGAGCACTGACATTCTGGCTCAACGTCGAAAAACTGCACGCGCGGTTGTCGCTCATCGTCGAAGACCGTGAAGGGCGCAGGCATTTTCTCGACAGCGGCGAGCTGCAATTTCGTGGCTGGCGTTTTATGCGTCTTTCGGTACCCCAGAAAGTCCATCAGCAAGACTGGTACCTCGACGAAAAATCGGCATTAAAGTTGATCGGTATCGAGATCGTCTTTGCCCGAAAGTACACCAAGGGCAAGCTGCCATTGATTTTGATCGATGAAATCGCCGCCGAGGTACGGGACAAGTACCAAGTTCCCCCACCGCTGAAGAAATAGGCGCATTAGCGGGAGTTTAAGCATACCCCTAACAGGACACAACTGTCTTATCGGTTCAGTTGCTCGACCGCCTTCTTCAGGCCGTCGAGCGTCATGTCATACATCGGGAAAACGCGACGAATAACGGTGATTGTCGATGCCGCAAAGGGAGTATCCCACTCGCGCGCGCCAATCGGGTTCAGCCATACCGCATGGCGAAAGCGGTTCTTGAGTTTGCGCAGGCGTTCGACCGAGGTTTCGTATTCTTCTTCGCCATAGTTGATGTTGCCGTAACGGCTGAAAAGTTCTGAAGGCGCCATACTTGCGTCACCAATGATGAGTATGCGTGTCCCCGCGTCTTCTTTCAAGATCTCAGACAATGCCACCGCTTCACTGCGCTCGGCGTCGCGGTATACATACCCGTAGATTGTGTTATGAAAAAAATACGTCTTCAGCGATTTCAACTGATTCGACATTTTTTCAAAAATCAGCTGTGTCAGCGGTACATGCTGCAGCATCGAATGGCCGCCGTTGTCGATAAACAACATGACGCTGAGTTTGTTTTTTAAAGGAGCTGTGAAAATAATTTCGATGTCACCTGCCTTGCCCGAGCGATAAACCGATTCCGCAATATCCACCTCTGTCGCTGCGCTATGCTTTTGCATATTCTTCATCAAAGCCAGCGCCTGACGTACATTGTCGCCGCTCAGCGTTTGCCGCGACGAATAGCGCACATGGCGTTTTTCGCCGATGACCTTGAGCGCGGAAAAATTACGTGCGCCCCCCATAACGCGAACGCCACCCTTGGCGAAACCCGAATGCCCGAACGCCGATGTGCCGCCAGTGCCTACCCAACGGTTACCGCCGTGATGCTCTTTCATCTGCGCGCGCAGCGTGTCCCAGAATTTCTGCATTAAGGCATGTACATCGAGGTCATAACTGCGTACGGGAATTTCGCCGCGCAATCTGGCCTCTTTTAACCACTCGCGGAACTGTCGGGTCTCGAGCAGAGCCATATCACCTTCAGCCAGTGCGGGTATATGGATGGCGTAGAAATAATTCAGAAAAACGCGTTCAAACACATCGAGGTCTGCGCGCTTTTTGACGCAAATCAGCCGCAATAGTACGAACAGGTCATCGGTATTGCCGAGCGGAACCCGGTTTGGTGCGGAATAAAATTCGAGTATCTGGTCGGCACCGATCGCTACACCTTCTGCGCGCAATGCATAGAAGAAATCCAGAAACATCAGCTATTTGCACCCCGCTGCGAGCCCCTGAACTCCAGAATATCGGCTGTGCGTTTTAATAGAATACCCGACAAGGGTATCTTTTCGATATCTTCTGCCGACAGATTTTTGTGTCGTATTGCGCTCAGCCACTGGATAAGTTCGCTGGTTGCAGGTGCTTTTCAAAGCCGCGTGCGCGCAGTTCATAGAATACCCTTAGCGCCGTATCGACCACCGGGCCCGAAAAATCGGGAAAGTGTAGCCGCAGAATTTCGCGCATTTCGTCGATGGCGGGAAAGCTGATGTGGTGGCAAAAGCAGCGGCGTAAGAATGGGTCTGAAAGTTCGCGTTTCGCGTTGGAGGTGATAATGATCACCGGCGGATGTACCGCTTTAATGATGCTGTTGGTCTCGCGGATCGTGAACTCCGAATCTTCGAGCACATCGAGCAGGTTATCCTGCACGTCAGATTCGGTTTTATCGATTTCATCAAGCAGCAGCACTTTACGTTCGGTGGCGCGAAAGGCGCGACCGATTGGCCCCCAAATAATGTAGTCGTAAAAATTCTGCACATTGCGGCCCGACGCCGCATCTGGGAAGCGTGAATCGTTGAGACGCAGTACGGTATCTTGTGTGTAGCAGGCCTCTTCACCGCGGAAGGTCGATTTCGCACGCAGAATTTCCATACCAAGGCCGAGTGATTCGGCAATCGCAAACGCAAGCTGGGTTTTGCCGGTGCCGGGTTCGCCGGTCAACAGCAGGGGTTTTTCCAGCGCGAGAGCCATATCGACGATCTGCGCCAGCTCAGGTGAAACATAATACTTTGCCGTGCCGGTGAATTGCATGGGTGAGTTTATGTCGTCGGATAAGCCGCAAAGCCAAAGGACGCACCCGGGTTTTGGCTGCGTATCCGTTGTGATGTCCCAGATCATCGCGAATAGTGCTTTACAGCCTGCTGCTTACGGGCTTTAATTAGATGAACCAAGTATTTTGAATGACAACGATCTTTAGTTTCTCTTAGTCCTAAGTTTAGCTACCTTTCCACTCATTTCTAATCAGGTTTAATAAACTTTCTAGGAGAAAATATTTAAATGAACATCTATGTAGGAAACCTCGCCTATTCCGTTTCGGAACAGGACCTGGTGAAAACTTTTTCAGAATTCGGCGAAGTGACATCAGCCAAGCTGATCACTGACCGTGATACGGGTAAAGCCAAAGGCTTTGCATTTGTCGAAATGGAAAACAAGTCGGCTGCCATCAAGGCAATCTCGCAACTCAACGGTACAGAACTCAACGAGCGTGCGATGGTTGTAAACGAAGCCCGCCCGCGTGAAGATCGCGGTGGTTTTTCAGGCAATCGCGGCGGTCAGCGCCGGTATTGAAAAGCAGAATTACTCTGGTCAGTACGTTTCACTTACTGATCAGAGTATGACCATCTTATCTTTGTTTAACTAACAGCGTTAGACAAAAAGATGGTAAGCAAAACAATTTAAGGAAAATTTATGAAAATATCTGACTTTGTGGCGGTAAAAACAGATCGCCTAAAAAAACGTTATGCGAAGAAAAAAGTTCCGATCACGCGTGTGGTCGAAGATTACATTGCCGGTGACATCGATCTGAAGGTCTCGACGTTCGCCGAACTGCTCAAGCATAAACACGAGATTTTTGATTTCAAATTCGTCTCGTCGCATTACCGCTTCGTGCTGACAAAATTTCTTCCGCAGGTAATCATCCACTCGAAAGCGCAAGATACGCGCATCGCGCAAGACCACTACGACATCGGTAACGACTTCTTTAACTGGTTCTTAGGGCCGTACATGGTGTACACCAGCGGCATCTACAAAACGGGCAAAGAAACTCTCGAACAGGCTCAGCAGAATAAGATTGATCTCATTGCCGAAAAGATCAACCTCAAGAAAGGTGATAAGATGCTCGACATCGGCTGCGGTTGGGGTACCTTACTGTACAACTCTGCCAAAAAATACGGTGCGCGCGTCACAGGTGTCACCATCGCTGAGCAAGGTTACCAGTACATCTCTGAACAAATCAAAAAGCAAAAGCTTGAAGGTAAAGTCGATGTGCTTAAGATCGATTACCGCGATATTCCCAAGCAGAAATTCGACAAAATTACCTGCGTTGAAATGGCCGAACATGTGGGTGTCAAAAACTTCTCAAAGTTCATGAAGCAGATCTACAATCTGCTCGATGATGACGGCATCTACTATCAGCAGGTCGCGGGTCTCAAATCGGGTTTGTGGAATATGGAAAGTCTCGTTTGGGGATTGTTCATGAATAAATATATCTTTCCGGGAGCAGACGCGAGTATGCCCCTGAAATGGTATGTCAAAAAACTGGAAAACGCCGGTTTCGAGGTAAGAAGCGTCGAAACGATTGGAATCCACTATTCTCAGACACTGAACCAATGGCACCAGAACTGGTTGAAGAATAAAAAACACATTCTTGCTGCGTACAATGAATACTGGTTCAGATTGTGGGATGCATTTCTGGCGTGGTCGACACAAATAGCAGCCGAAGGGCATGCAACCTGTTACCAGATAGTGGCGCATAAGAACCGCCCTGGTTTCGATCGCAAACAGTTCATCGGCAAACCCGCGCTGGTGCACGAACAAAAGCTCTGGAAAAAATAAGCTGATCCGATGGCTCCTGCGTATCGCGCGGGAGCCGTTTTTCTTCGGTCGCCCGCACAGGGTCCGGAAATTGCAGGGGCTGCGTCGCAGGTCGCCTGTGCAGCGAAACCCGGCATCTGCTTTCTCAGAAGAATTGATACTTTGCTGCAACTGTCGTGACATAGGACTCAGCCCCTGAACAAAACTTGACGATTTGTTCAGTTTTAATTTTGCGTCGCACTATCTTTAGAGTTGTTTCCGAAGTAGTCGGTTTTGTGCGCATTGCGCAGAAAATCAGCCACCCGGAAATCACAAGGAAGGGAATATGAACGCAGAAAAGTATGATGTCCTCATTATCGGTGCCGGCATTTCGGGCATTGGTGCGGCCTGCCACCTGAAGCGTGAGCTGCCGGGCAAATCGTTTGCCATTCTGGAACGTCGCGACGCCATCGGCGGCACGTGGGATCTTTTTCGTTACCCGGGCATTCGCTCAGATTCTGACATGAATACGTTTGGTTTCAGTTTTCGCCCGTGGACTGAGACCAGGGTACTCTCTGACGGACCCTCAATAAAAAAGTACGTCGAAGATACCGCGCGTGAATATGATGTATTGCGCCACATACGCTTTGGTACAAAGGTAACCAGCACGAAATTTTCAAGCCAGACATCGCAATGGACGATTGAAGCCTTGAACGAGAAGAGCGGGGAGAAAAGTACTTATGCCGCCAATTTTGTCATCGCCTGCACGGGGTACTACAACTATGATCAGGGTTACAGGCCTGAATTTCCCGGCGAAAAGAATTTCCAGGGACAGATTATCCACCCACAAAAGTGGCCTGAGAACCTTGATTACACCGGAAAAAAAGTCGTGGTAATCGGCAGCGGTGCTACAGCCGTTACACTGATACCGGCGATGGCGCCGAAGACGGCACATATCACCATGTTGCAGCGCTCGCCGACCTACATTGTTTCGATTCCCTCGAATGACACACTCTCAGAAACGCTGCGCCGGTTTTTGCCCAAATCATGGGTTTACCAGATGGCACGGCTGCGAAACGTCGCGCTGCAGCGGCTGATCTTCATGCTCGCTAAGGCACGGCCCGATGCAATTCGCCGGTTGATTCTTGGCGGCGCGAAGCGTCAGTTGGGTGATGCGGTCGACATCAAACATTTTTCACCGAAATATAATCCGTGGGATGAACGGTTGTGTGTTGTGCCCGATGGCGATCTGTTTCACACTTTGAAATCCGGCAAGGCATCCGTTGTCACAGACCAGATTGAAACCTTCACCGACAAAGGTATCAAGCTCAAATCGGGCAAAGAACTCGAAGCAGACATCATCGTCACGGCGACGGGCCTCAATGTCGAGCTCATGGGTGGTGTCGAGGTTGAAGTCGACGGGGCGAAAGTGCCCGTGCCCGAACGCGTGACTTACAAAGCCGTGCTGGTCGAAGGCGTACCCAATGCCGCGATCGTATTCGGGTATACCAATGCCTCTTGGACGCTCAAGGTTGACATTGCCTGCGAGTATATCTGCCGACTGTTGAAGCATATGGACAAAAACCACCTGCGCACCGTTGTCGCGCGCGCGAAAGAAGACGTGAAAACAAGCGATACGGTGATGGGCGGTTTGAGTTCGGGTTACATACGCCGCGCGGCCAACAAACTGCCGCGTCAGGGTACGCATGGAGTTTGGAAAGTGTCGAATGATTATATTTCAGATAGCGCCATGCTCAAGCTGTCGCCCATTGTCGACGACGCGCTCGAATTCGCCTGACTTCAGGCTTTGAGCGCCAGTTCGACAGTGTCGTAGATCTCGAGGTTGGTGTCAGATTTTGTAATCTTAAAAACCTGCATCACCTTATTGGTAACATTTGCCAGCGCGATGCGGCCGCCGTATTCGCGCACAATTTTCTGAAAGTGGAATAGTGCGCCCATCGCCGATGAATCGACGTGGTCGACGGGCCCCATGTCGAAAACCACGATTTTGGGTTTGTCTTCGATCGCCTGCTTCACCGCGGTCTTGAATTGTGGAATCACATACATTTGCAGCTGGGCTTCTACCACGCGGATTACTACCGCGCCGTTATGGCGCTCGATTTCAATCATGTGCGATGACCAGCATACGCAGCGAGGCGAGTTGTCAACAGTATAAATGCGCTTTACATTCGATGTGAGCAGATGTTTTTATGACACAGCTGTCAGGCGGGGGGTATCATGAAGTTTTTGAAACGTATAGGTATTTTTCTCGGTGCTCTGGTCGCGCTTGTTCTTGTTATTCCCCTGTTTGTCAGAAGCGAGTATACCGTTGTGCGCGAGGTAACCATTAACCGTAACAAGGCGGATGTTTTCGCCTACGTGGTGTTGCTCAAAAATCAAGATAACTACAGTGTCTGGGCGCAAGCGGACAAGAATATGAAGAAAACTTATACCGGCACCGATGGCCAGGCGGGCTTCATCTCCGCTTGGGATAGCCAGCAAAATCAGGTCGGGGCCGGAGAACAAGAAATTAAGAAGGTATTAGCCGGCGAGCGCATCGACTATGAGCTGCGTTTTCTGCGCCCGATGAAAGCGACGAATGACGCATTCATGAAAGTTGAGGCTGCGGGTGACGGCAAAGCAAAAGTTATCTGGGGTTTCCACGCCAAAACTCCTTATCCGCTCAACATCATGCTGCTGTTCTTTGATCCCGAGAAGATGATCGGTCAGGCTTTTTCCGATGGCCTCGCGACGCTGAAAACGATACTCGAAAAGAAGTAACCCGGTCAGCGACACATACACTGCTTTACGCGCTGTCTAAACTGCCGGTCGTGCCTTATGCAGGCCAGCCCCTTTACAGCGCATCCGTGGCATGGCGTCGCCATTGGCCCTGATGCACCGAACGTTGTAACGGCATTTATTGAAATCGTGCCGTCGGACACGATTAAGTACGAAATCGATAAGGCTTCTGGGTTGATGAAGGTCGACAGGCCGCAGAAATATTCATCGCTGTGCCCAACGCTTTACGGCTTTATTCCTCAGACTTATTGCGACGAAAATGTGCGCGTGCTTGCGCGCGATAAAAAAGTCGTGCGCGGCGACCGTGACCCGCTCGATATCTGTGTTTTTACGGAGCGTTCGATTGCCGCCAACGGTTTTCTGGTGCGCGCCCGGCCGATTGGCGGTCTGCGGCTGATCGACGACGAAGAGGCCGATGACAAAATTATTTCGGTGATGGCCGATGATCCGCTCTATGCGAATATTCAGTCGTTGAAAGAAATGCCGCAGGCACTCATCGACCGCATTCGTCACTATTTTCTCACGTATAAAGATTTTCCGGGCCGCAAGCAGAAGGTCGAAATCGGCGCAGTATACGAACGCGACGAGGCTCTCGAAGTCATCACTGCGGCGATTAAAGATTATGATTCCAAGTTCAAAGGTGTGTAGCACACAATTTGATCAAGTGCGCGGGGCACAGCAATGATCAGTCTCAAGAATTTAGGTATGTCTTATGGCGCGCGTGATCTTTTCAACGGCGTCTCTCTGCAGCTGAACGAAGGTGTGCGCTATGGCATTACCGGCGCCAACGGCTCGGGAAAATCGACGCTGCTCAAACTGATCGCCGGTCGCGACACGGCTACTGAAGGCAAGGTGGATATCCAAAAGGGGACGCGCATCGCGTACCTCGAACAAAACCTTCCCGTCGGTGAAAATGAGACGGCGATCGAAATTGTTATCGGCGGAGATGCCGTTCTGGCGAAGGCGCTCAAAGAACGCGACAGCGCCGACCTTGATCCGATGCACGCGGGAGAAATCGAAGAGATTATCCGCTCGCACGACGGCTACCGAGCCGAATCGGAATCAGCACGGTTATTGTCAGGCCTTGGCCTGCCAGACGAAATCCACAAAATTCCCGCAAAAAAACTTTCGGGTGGCCAAATGATGCGGGTTCTGCTCGCGCGCGCGCTTTTCGCCAAAGGCGAGGTGTTGCTGCTCGACGAACCGACCAACCACCTCGACATGCCAGGCATCAAGTGGCTCGAGAATTTTCTGCTGTTTGAATTCACTGGCATGTTGCTGCTGATTACGCATGATCGCGGTTTTCTGTCGGCGCTGTCTGAGCAGATTCTCGATGTCGACTACAAGACGATTACATTGTTCAACATGAACTACAACCGCTTCGTCGGTGCACGTACGCTCGCCGCCGAACAAAAAGAACGCGAAGCTGAAGCGGCGAAGAAAAAAATTGCCGAACTCACGGAATTTATCGATCGCTTTAAGGCGAAAGCCTCGAAGGCGCGTCAGGCGCAGTCACGTGTCAAGCAGGTCGAAAAGATAGAGATCCCCGACATTATTGCCTCCTCACGGCGCAAACCGTCGTTCTTTTTTCGCTACGAACGCGAGCCAGGTCGTGACATTCTCAATGTCCATGATGTAGCGATGGGGTTCGGCGACCTGAAATTATTTGCCGGTGCGGAATTCTTGCTGCGCCGGGGTGACAAAGCGGCAATTATCGGACCGAACGGACACGGCAAGACCACTCTGCTGAAAATCATTGCCGGCGAACTGAAGCCACTTGCCGGTACGGTACACTTTGGTCACGAAGTGAAGTTGGGTTATTATGCGCAGGTGCATGAAGAACTGCGCAAATTGTCTGAGCCGATGCACGAACATTTGCACCAGCTGCATGCACAGAAAGCCGTGAAAGACGTACGGACGGCCCTCGGGCATATGCTGTTCGAGGGCGATGAACAAAAGAAAAAGCTGACGGCCTTATCGGGCGGTGAAATGGCGCGTTATGTCTTTGCCGATCTGATGTTGCAAAAACCGAATTTTCTCGTGCTCGACGAACCCACCAACCATCTCGACATTGAAGGTATCGAAGCACTCGAAAATGCGCTGATAGATTTCAAAGGCACCGTATTGATGGTGAGCCACGACCGCAGCTTCATCAAGCGCGTCTGCACGCGCGTCTTTGAACTCAAGAACGGTAGCGTGAAAGAATTAAACGCCGGGGTTGCGGCTATGGATGATCTTGAGGGGGCAGAGCAAAAGCCTGTTTTGACGCAGCGGCAAAAAATGGAAGCTGCGGTCGAAACTGAAGCGAAGGCTGCCGCAGAAAATAATCTCAGTTACGAAGAGCGTAAACGAGCGAAAAGTGAAGCGGGCAAAGTGCAGACGCGCATCAAAAAACTCGAAGAAGCGATTGCCGCCCACGAGGCATCCATTGCCGATCTCGAGGCACTATTTGCCGACGGCGCACGCATGCAGGCATTATCTCCCGAAGAGATCCGCATGAAATCAGAAGAGCGGGCGGCCCAGCAAAAACAGCTCGAAGAAAAACTCGCCGAATGGGAAACTCTCGCCGAGGCTAACGCCACACCCGCCTAAGCGTTATTGTCTGCTGCGCCTCACGGAACACGGACGAGCTGGTGCAATCTATGCACGATCTTTTCGCTGAGCTTTTTAGTCGCATCGAAAATCTGCGCGTCGACGGCTGAATCGATTTCTTCGCTGCCCAAAACGCTATCTGTACCGGCAAAATACAGCTGTGCCTCGATATGTACGGTTGTCTTGTCGCTGTTGAGTGTGTAGCGACCCGTGATGACGAGATCAGCTGCGAGCATGCCGGCAAGTTGTTTTGCTGCTGCATGGGGAGATTTATCTGCGACACTCTGCGCGGCTTGCGGGTTCGGTCTGCGGTATTCAAAATCTCTACGCATCGAAAGGTCGATGGCGTCGGCAAGGCTGGGCGACAGCCAACCGTACATAGTCGAATTGGTGCCATCAGAAAAATTGAGGATTGCAATCTTTAACGGTGCCGCTTCGTTGCTACCGCTTTTACCCAATGAAGACGCGCTGAGAGTTTTTCTTTTTTGTTTCTGCACCAGATTGTCGCGCAGCAGAGGGTCGTAATAATTACCCTCATTCTTCAGCTCGGTCAGCCGGCCGAGATCATTGACTCTTTCGAACTCGAATCGACGGTCACCGGGATACATGACAATTTGTATCGCCGTGTCGCTGTGTGCGGTAAGCTCGACCTCGAGGTCTTTGCAGTCTTCGCTCGCGACAAGGCTTGCACTGCACCCTCTTAAACGATGTTTGCCGGCAACGGTATGTACCGGGTAATAACCATTCTGCGGCAATAGGCCGATCGATATGCCATCAAGGAAAAACACTGTCTGTACGCCGCCGCCGACAAACGCGCGTTCGCGAAAAACATAGAGTAACGATTCATTTTTGGCGCGGTATTCTTCTTTACTGAAAGGAATGCGACTGGAGGTGGTATTGCAGCCAAGCAAAATGACACCGCATAACCAAACCATCAGCAGGTTATGCGGTGTAGAGTAAGCGTGCGAGTTATTTTTGTTTTGGTTGGCGTTTCTTTCGTTCGGCATGTTTTTGCTTCCATTTTTCTGTATTTTCGCTCACGCGGAATTTCACCATTCTTTCTATCAGCTTTACCGGCATCGGTTTTGACAGCGGAAATTGCACAGAACCTTTGCCGATTCTGTAACCTGATAGATCCTTCGCGAATGCCGCATGCCCCGTCGGCGTGGCATAAAAACCGATATGCGATTTGTAGCCGGCAAAATACACAAGGTTGCCATAGAGAGCAAAGGCCGGCATTGCATAGCTGATTTTTTCTTCAGCTTCGGGAGCCGCGCGTCTGATTGCTGCGCGCACCTGCTTCAACGCTTTTTGCGTTTCTGCAGGAAAGCGTTCGAGATACTCATCGATATTACGGGGAATTCGCGCAGCGGATTTATTTGTGATCGTTGCGCCGGCTTTTTTCATGGAACATCCTTCTTTTGCATCAATTTAAGTTCGTCGAGCAGCCCATCGAGCAGCTGATAGCGTGATTCCCATTGGCGGCGGTATTTTTCTATCCAGTCCGTAGCTTCTTTGAGTGGCGCGGTTTCGAGACGGCGCGGACGTTCTTGAGCGCGGCGCGTCGTCGAAACAAGCCCAGCGTTTTCGAGCACGCGCAGGTGTCTCGAGATTGCAGGCTGGCTCATTTTGAAAGGTTTGGCGAGTTCCATGACCGTGCTTTCCCCTTTCGCCAGCCGGGCCAGAATCGCCCGCCGTGTCGGATCTGCAAGTGCGGCAAAGGTTGCGTCGAGTTGTTGAGAAGAATGACTCATTTATTATATAAGTATTTAGTTATGTATTGGTCCACAGTCAACAATATTTCATACCTTCCACAATTCACAAAGGGAGCGTTTGCCAGAATGGTGACAGTCGTCGTAAAGCCGGCTGTTTCCGGCGTCCTATTAGGCGAAATATGTTGACGTGTCCCTGTGGCATTGAACAAGCACTGCAATGATCGCGCGACTTTGGATATTATGCCTCCTTGCGGGAGTTCTGCCCATTGCCGCTCAGCGCCTTGATCCGAACGCCAAAAAGCGCCCTGAAGCGGGGGATGAAAAAGTAAAACTGAAAAAACCGAACGAAGAGGCCGTTGCGCCGCCGCCTGCAGTGCCCAATGCAGACAGCGTGGCCGACCCCGCGCGCGATGAACTTTTGCCCGCGCGGCGGCTCAAGAATGACGGTGATAAAGAGGTCGATGATCAGCCGTTCGCCGCACCGCAAATCGAGAAGCGCGAGAATGTGTTTGGCGACAAAAAAGAAAAAGATGCGATCATGAAGCGCATGGAATACCAGATCGGTTTTATCGCCGAGGGTGCGGGTTTTAACAATACCGATCTCAGGCAGCTCGACGAATCGACAGTGGCGACGATTCAGAATACCGACGACAAGCAGACTCTTGCCTTTTCGCGTTTTTATATCAATCTGTATTTTCCGCTGACCGACGACCTCTATTTCCGTTTTGATATTTTTAAGAATGGTTTTTGGGGGCATGACCAGCTGGCAGGCGCCAGTTCAAACAACAGTTCGTCATCTACCCCCGTAGGCGCCGACCCTTTCAACTTCGGTGAATTGCACCTGCACTATATTATCTTCAAAAACCAGCGCAATGATTTTTCTGTCAAAATTGGTAGGCAGTTTTTTGAAATCGGCGGCGAAGTCTATGACTACTTTTTGAAAGACTACCTCGACGCGGTGACATTCACCTATGCCAATTCGACAATCGGCGGATTTCGCATCATGGCGTTTGATGCATTCCAGTTGGGTGCCGACCCGACGACGCATGCCAACTATGTGCGCTTCTTTTCGCACGACAGCCAGCGTGTGCGTTTTTTCGACGGTGACGTCAACGTGCTGCGCGCGGGGTTCGTCTATGACTCGCGCAACCTTCTGAACTGGAAGGGACCTCTCAGTGGCACGATGCTGCAGAATAAGCTCTATGCATTCGGTGCGCGTTATGGTGCCGTGAGCCGTGGTGGTTCAGACCGTTCAAACCTCGGTGCTTCGGGCAACTTCGCCGACAATGACTACAACTTCATGTTCGGTACGCGCATGCTGTTCAACGTACCGAAGTCGCGTTACATTCTCAAAACCTGGGCAGATTTTGCCGTTTCGACCGGTATCGACCGGCGCTTACCCACTGCGGCCAATGAAAGTCAGGATGTCGATACCAACGGCTATGGCTTTGGTGGCGGCGCGGGTATCGAGTTTCCCCGCGTCGTGTCAGTACTCGATATTGATCTCAACGCCGATGGTTTCTACGCGTCAGGCAGCAAGTACGATCAGTATGGCACGCAGACATCGCACGGCTTCACGAGCTTCAAGGGCAGCCGCGTCGGCGGATTAATCATGAGCAGGTTTTATGGCGTCCGTCCGACGAGTTATACCGATTCTGCGGGATTTTCTGACTATCCGCATGATTATGAGCGCAAATCGGCCACGGCGTTCGGCCATGTCGGTTTCGGCACGACACTCTGGCAAAAGTTGCGCTTCGGTTTAGATTACTGGCTTGCCGTCGACACAGGCTACAGTGCACTCTATGAGCAGGCGCGCGCCAACGGCACGACCTCGTCGATAACCAGCACAGTACAAAAAGCCCAAGACAGGCTCGGTAAACTGCTTGGTCAGGAAATTGATTTCAGCGCCGACCTCGCGGTCAATAAATATTGGAGCCTCTATTTCAAAGTGGGAATTTTTCTGCCGGGTGCATTTTACGCCACACCGGGTATTGTGACCGATACACCTTATGGCACGGACAATGCTATGGGCGTGCAGTTAGGTTCGAAACTCGTATTCTGATCTACCATGCGTGGCGCGGCCACGCCTGAGCAACCTATAATCTGGCTTCGACCTCTGCGCGCGGGTAGTGGAATACGTTCGTACAATAACCGCAGCGTACCTCAATCTCTTCTTCGTTGCCGAATAATTCGTCGATATTCTGTC
Source organism: Leptospiraceae bacterium (assembly GCA_016788945.1). GTDB lineage: Bacteria > Spirochaetota > Leptospiria > Turneriellales > Turneriellaceae > Turneriella. The sequence goes on along the minus strand of JAEUSA010000203.1, from coordinate 1,973 downwards.
GCGCCAATTGCACAATCTTTTCAAGATAACCTTCGCGGTGGCAGCGGCAGCGGTAGACCAGCGCATGCTCAGAGGTTTCGATCCATTGTTCGCCGGGAAAAATATCGTCGAGCAGGTCGAGCACATCTTTCTGCGTTTCGCCCGCAGCCTCGGCTGTCCCGGGGCGCTTCGCATCACCGAAATAATCCGTAAGCGACTCGAGCCGCTCAAGGTTGTCGGTAAGAATGAATTTCTTCTCTTCGGAGACGTCGGGCAGTGCTTCGATCAACAGGCCAAAGCACTTATCGGCTTCGACCTTACCGGTTTTGCCGGCACGCAGCCGCATACCCGTCAGCATTAGGGTCGATATCTGTTCGCTTTCTTGCAGATACTGCTGCACGAGATTGGGTACAGATTTACTGCGGCTGCCTACCGTGCTGCGCGTAGGCTCGTTAATTTGCGCATAACGTTTTGAAACATTGAGTACGCCGCCGAAAATATCTTCGTCGATCAGCGCCGGGTCTTTCACCGAGTGTATCTCGTCGTTGACCTGGCAAGAGGCACGGAAGACGCCTTCAGGGCTCGCTTCGGCAACGAGTGAGCCGATGTACTTCGGCGTCGAAATATCGAGCGTGATATCATGCACGTCGCGGAACAGGCCTGCGAGCAGGTTCGTGCACACGACTAACTCACTAAAATGGTAGAGCGCATGGCCGTCGACACGGATCTGCTGCGTCGCCGCATTGATCGCTTCGGCCGCACTGACGAATACCGCGCGAAAATCGGCGCCGCGGGTGTGAAAAGATTTGCAGTACGAACGGCTATCTTCGGGCATTTCTATATAAAAACCGGGTCGGCGATAAATTGCATATCAAATTTTCATCCATCTTATCTGCACCGGTAAGCCATGCGGCGACCGCTGCGGCAAGAAAAGGCGCATATGTCAGCACATGGTATCCCATACCCTGAAACAAGAATGGTGATTCCTGTGCGAGCGAGTCTACCGCGTAATTTTTTTTCAAGAAAGTCAGGCGCAGCTCATCATACGAATTTTCCCCCGCGGGCGGATAAAAACCGATTGCCGGCAACCGGTCACGCGTCACAAGCCGTTGTCCATGAAATAAGAATGACCTCTTGCCTGCAAAGACCTGCAACGCTTCGGCTTTGGCTGCTGCTGGTGTGGCGTCGCGCAAATGCACAAATTCGGCGCGCGGTGGTAACACAATGCCTTCTTTAACATTAACGCCAGTTGCATAAGAGGCATGCCCCGGCACTATCTGTGTTGCCCGTAATAGGGGGGATTTTTCACCGGGTAAAAAACTGGCGCCGGTTGCGAGAAAATGGCCGTCATAGTTCTGCGCCTCTGATTCAAAAAAAGGCTGCCGCCTGATCACAAACCCCGCTCGGCAAAGTCTTTCGGTCAAGCGTCGCGCCAATGACCGCGCATTCACAGCGTAATAACGGCCAAACGCCGAATCTGTTGCTCGTACCAGGTAGCCTGACGCAATCAACTGCTCATATCGCTGACGCGAGAACGCAGCGGCGTTCTCCCAGAATGCACCACGCAACTTCGGCGTCTGGCAGGCATGCATCAGCGGAATGCGCACCCCGCCTATGCACCGTGGTTCATAGAGTGTAACGCGCAGACCGCGTTGCAGCAACGCCTCGGCAAGGTGCAGACCCGCGAGGCCGCCACCCGCGACGGCAACGTGTTTACCCGGCGGCAAAACGCCGAAGCTGTCATTCCAGATTTTTTGCAAGAATTCGCGGCGCTTCACGCTTCGACTCCGCCCAGCGCATGCTCTTCGATTTTCTCTGAGCTCGGTTTGAAACCTACCAGCATTTCGCGTTTAGCTGCAAAACCTTGAACTTTGTTCACGATAAAACCCGCAGCCTCGATGTTGCGTCTGACCCATCCTGCTGATGTGTACGTCGAAAATGTGCCGCCGGGGCGCGTCAGCGCAAAGCAGCGCGCGAAAACTTCTGCGCTCCAC
>JAEUSA010000393.1 GCA_016788945.1 Leptospiraceae bacterium | reverse complement strand
GTTGTCCCGCTCTCTGAGGTAGATTCCTACGTGTTCCTCACCCGTCCGCCACTCCCTGTATTGCTACAGATCGTTCGACTTGCATGTTTAAGACGCGCCGCCAGCGTTCGTTCTGAGCCAGAATCAAACTCTCCATTATAGATTTTAGAGTACCGCATAGCGATACAATAAGTTTGTTGACTCATTCACTGTCGCTGACAGTGTTTGTGTTCTTAATTGTTTGCGTACCAGAAATGATCTGGCACGACTTTTGCTCAAGGTTCTTAAAGAAATTTACGAAGTCCTTGCTGTTGTATTGCTACAACTTCAAGCTTCATAACAATTTTCTATTCATTATCCGTCTGTCAAAGAACAGATCCACTTCTGATTATCCCAAAGGGACACGCTATACGTGCCAGAAGGTCCACTACGCACACCCGAGGGTATGTATTGCGGAGCGCCAGTATTGGAAGCTGCAACAGAGCGTCAACGAATTAGACATTTTTTGGCACCGAACTGCTGCACTTAAGACTTTTTGTTGCCGCTATGACTCAGCTTCAATATGTTACGCTCACGATAGCACTCTCTGGACAAGAGTGCTATCAGTAACAAGAAGAGACGCATATGACGAATCGGCAAGGAGAAATACTGCGCGCGCTGGTAAAAGAATACGTCGCCAGCGGCGAGCCTGTGGGCTCGCAGATTCTCGTCGAAAAGTTCGGCATGGCATTCTCGCCCGCAACGGTGAGAAAAGAAATGTCGGTGCTCGAGCAAATGGGATTACTGAGCTCCCCGCACACTTCTGCCGGACGCGTCCCCACCGACCGCGCTTTCCAGTTATATTTGGCCGACCTCGTTAATCTGTTCGAGATTACCCTCAACCAGAAGGCAGAGCTTGAAGACCTCTATCGCTCCGCAGCTTTGCAGCTGGATCAGTTGTTGAAAACCACAGCACAGATGCTCGCGCAGACCTCAAATTTTGCCGGTATTGTGCTCGCCCCCAATAGTGTCGGCTCGAGCATCAAGCGCATCGAACTCGTTTCCGTCATGGAAAGCCTCGTGCTGATGATTATGATTAGCTCTTCGGGCGCCATCTACGAAAAGAAGATTAAACTCGAACGCGTGGTCAGTCAAGAAGACCTTTACAAAATCAGCCGCTACCTTAACCAAAATCTCAAAGGTTTTGAGCTTGGCGATGTGCAGGAACGCGGCCTGGAGTTTCTGAGCGGATCGCTCGCCGAATTGGGCGAACTTTCCGACATCGGCACTGCAGTCACACAGGCTATCGTCTATAATCCTCCCGACCAGACGATTCACATTGAAGGTGACACGAATCTGCACCGCAAGATCTATGATCTGACACCTGACCGCCGCAAAGCCGAACGCATCATCACACAACTGGCGAACAAAGACTATATATCATCGGTCTTCGAGAAAATGAAGAATCAGCCACAGGTCGGTTCGCAGGTCGGGCTTGAAATCGACGGCGAAATTCTTTCAGGCATCACCATTCTCGGTAAAGGATATACTTTGAGCGGCAAAAGCGTCGGCGCCCTTGGTGTGATCGGGGCCAACCGTATGCCATATGAAAAAATTATACCGGCACTCGATTATAGCTCGCAAATACTCTCCAATGTGCTCAGTGAAAAAAGCAATATTGAACTGCAGGGAGACGGCCGGCGCATCAGCGAAATTGAAATAAGCCAGATTAAAGAACTACCGGCTGCGGGCAGAAAACACACCAAAGGCCATACACCCACAAAGAGGAAATAATGACAGAAGAAACGAATCAACAAAACGACGAGAACACTTCGCAATTCGCCACGGAAGCCGAAGAAATCGATGCAATGAAGGGCGCGAATGCGGGAAAAACGGCAGCCGCCGACGAGAATAACGGCATGGCAGAACTACAGCGCAAGGTAGATGAATTGACCGGAGACCTGCAGCGTGAACGCGCGGATTTCGCGAATTTCCGTAAACGGGTCATTACCGAAAAGGCACAGCAGGCGGCGCAATCCAGCGCGCGTCTGTTAACCGACCTGTTACCTGCACTCGATGCACTCGACCAGTTCTTTGCGGCATACCTACCAAAGGCCGAAGCCGATGCCGGCATTAAAGCGATCGTCGACGGAGTGCAACTCGTGCAAAAACAGATTTCACGCGTTTTCACCGAAGCCGGTGTCGAAGAGTTTAATCCCATAGGTTCGGAGTTTGATCCGAACATGATGGAAGCACTCACGATGCAAGAAGCCGACGTCGAGCAAGACACGGTCATGCAGGTATTCCAAAAAGGATACCGCATCGAAGGCAAAGTGATACGCCCGGCGCGTGTCGTCGTCGGCAAACCTAAAGCGAAAACAGAAGGAGATACTGTAGCGCAATAATTACCGAGGCCGCGTAAACGGCCAGAGAAGAAAAAGGAGAAAAAAATGGCAAAAGAAAAAATCATCGGAATCGATCTCGGTACCACCAACTCATGCGTTGCCGTCATGGAAGGCGGCGAAGCCGTCGTGATTGCAAACAGCGAGGGTGCGAGAACCACGCCATCTATTGTTGCTTTTACCGATAAGGGCGAGACGCTCGTCGGTCAAGTGGCAAAAAACCAGATGGTGACGAATCCGGAAAACACGCTGCGTTCGGTGAAACGTTTTATCGGACGCCGCTTCAGCGAAGTTACCGACGAAATCCGCAAGGTAGCTTACAAAGTAAAAGAAGGCTCATCGAAAGATGTGATGATCCAAACACGCGAGAAAGACTATCGCCCCGAAGAAATTTCGGCGCGCGTTCTCACGAAGATGAAGCAGACCGCAGAGGAATACCTCGGTACCAGCGTCAGCAAAGCCGTGGTAACCGTGCCCGCGTACTTCAACGACGAGCAGCGCCAGGCAACCAAAGACGCCGGCCGCATTGCCGGTCTCGACGTGGTGAGGATTATCAACGAACCGACGGCTGCGGCACTCGCGTACGGCCTGGACCGTGACAAAAGCGGCGAAGTCATCGCCGTCTACGACCTTGGCGGCGGTACATTCGATATTTCGATACTTGAACTTGCCGACAACGTCTTCGAGGTGAAGGCCACCAACGGCGACACGCATCTTGGCGGAGACGACTTCGACCAGGCGATTATCGACTGGATCGTGGCCGAATTCAAAAAAGAAACTGCGATTGATGTCGGTAAAGACAAAATGGCGCTACAGCGCCTGCAAGAGGCAGCAGAAAAGGCCAAGATCGAACTGTCAAACAAAGAGACCGCTGATATCAACATCCCGTTCATCACGATGGACGCCTCGGGCCCGCGCCACCTCAACATGACGCTGACACGCGCCAAGTTCAACCAGCTGACCGCGTCTCTGGTCGAACGATCTGTCGAACCTTGCAAGAAGTGCATCGCCGACTCGGGTTACAGCCTCAGCGAAATCAACAAAGTGATTCTCGTCGGTGGTTCAACCCGCATACCAGCGGTGCGCGAAAAGGTCAAAGAACTTTTCGGCAAAGAACCAGACAAATCGGTTAACCCCGACGAAGCCGTAGCAATCGGCGCCGCAATTCAAGGTGGAGTGCTCGCCGGTGAAGTGACCGACGTACTGTTGCTCGACGTTACCCCACTTTCACTGGGTATCGAGACCTTGGGCGGGGTGATGACCAAAATTATCGCACGCAACACGACGATCCCAACAAAAAAATCGGAGATATTCTCGACCGCGGCAGACAACCAGACTGCGGTAGATATCCACGTATTGCAGGGTGAACGCGAACTTGCCAAAGACAACCGTACGCTGGGAAGATTCCAGCTGTCGGATATTCCGCCGGCGCCGCGTGGGAATCCCCAGATCGAGGGAACGTTTGATATCGACGCGAACGGTATCGTGCATGTACAGGCCAAAGACCTGAAAACTAATAAAGAGCAGAAGATCAAGATTGAAGCTTCGAGCTCGTTGTCAGAGGCCGAGATACAAAAGATGGTCAAAGACGCTGAACTGAACGCAGAGGCCGATAAAAAGGCGAAAGAAGCTGCTTCGGCGTACAACGACCTTGATCACATTATCTATACGACGGAAAAGATGGTCGCCGATGCGCCGAATCTCGACGCCGGCATCAAGACTGAAGTCGACGAAGCTGTGGCCAAAGCCAAAGAAGCACTGATGTCGCGCGATGCAGACCGCATGAAAACCGCGGCGCAAACCCTCGGCGAAGTGGTACAAAAACACCAGGCGGCATTCACCGTTCAGGGAAATGCACCGCAGGGTGAAGCACCGAAGAACGATGCGGGCGGCAAGAGCGACGAGAAAGTGGTCGATGCCGAGTTTACGGAAATAAAAGACGACAAAAAATAGGATGCAGATAAATCCCTCGCAGCGCCGCTGCGGGGGATTTGCGCAAATAAAACATGGCTGACAAACGTGATTATTACGATGTGCTCGGGGTTGCCCGCGGTGCCTCGCTGAATGATATCAAGAGTGCATACCGCAAGCTGGCGATGAAGTATCACCCGGATAAAAATCCGGGTAATGCCGAGGCCGAAGCTAAATTCAAAGAAGCGACCGAAGCATACGAGGTTCTGCGCGACGAACAGAAGCGCAAGATCTACGACCAGTATGGCCATGCAGGTCTCGGCGGCGGTGGGGCACAGGGCTTCGGCCAGGCCGCTTACAGTGACTTTTCCGATATCTTCTCAGGCACCAGCTTCGAAGATATTTTCGAGAATCTGTTTTCGGGTTCGGGTTTCGGCCGCGGTCGCGGCGGTTCTTCTGCCCGGCGTGGCAGCGATCTGCGCTACAACCTCGAAATTACTCTCGAAGATGTCATGAGCGGCCGCGAAGAAGAAATTGTTATTCCGCGCGAAGAAAGTTGCACCGATTGCAGCGGCACCGGCTCAGCAGACGGCAAACTCGACACCTGCCATATCTGCGGGGGCTCGGGCCAAGTGCGCCGCAGCACTGGCTTCTTCTCAGTGGCTTCGACATGCAATACTTGTGGCGGCACGGGTAAACTGATCAAGAACCGCTGCAAGACCTGTTCTGGCGCGGGAACAGTCAGCAAAAAGCGCAAACTCGCGATACGCATTCCTGCTGGTATCGATACCGGTACGCGGCTCAAAATTTCCGGTGAAGGCGAAGCGGGGCCGCGCGGTGGTCCTTCGGGAGACCTCTACGTCGTCGTGCAGATTCGCAAACATGCGCAGTACGAACGCGACGGCGTTGACCTCGCCACCTATATCGATGTGCCCGTGACGACCGCGATGCTCGGTGGTGAAGTCACTGTCGAGACTCTCGACAAAAGTAAGGTCAAGGTAAAGATACCCGCGGGCACACAGCCTGACACCCTCTTCCGCGTACGCGGCAAGGGCCTACCTTATATGGGCGGTCAGGGCCGCTTCGGTGATCTGATCGCGCACGCGCGCATCGATATTCCCAAATCGCTTTCGAGCAAGGCGAAAAATCTCGTGAAAGAACTCGAAGCAGAAATGCAGGCATCGGGCTCGGGAATTTTTGGGCGCTTTCGCAGCTAACGAAATCGACAGTCCTCCATGAGCACAAAAAAAGCCCCGGCGAAAAAAATCCGCTTCGGCATCATCGGTGTCGGGCACATGGGCAGCTACCATTTGAGCGTCGTTGCAGGCCTTGCCACGCATGATCTCGTCGGCATCTTCGATGCCCGGCAAGAGCAGGCCAAAGAGAAGGCGGATTTATTTGAAACACTTGCCTTTGCCACCTATCAAGAATTAATCCGCGAATGTGAAGCGGTCACTATCGCCGTACCAACACACCTGCACTATGAGATCGCGAGATATGCGCTCGAACAGGGCGTGCACGTGCTGGTCGAAAAACCCATCACCTTCGATATTGCGCAGGCCGAAGAACTGATCGGTCTTGCCGCAGAGAAGAAACTCATTTTGCAGGTAGGTCATGTCGAGCGCTTCAACGGAGCGGTGATGGCATTGTCGATGATTGCGACCGAGCCGCTGCTCATACAGACGCGTCGCCTGCATCCGCAGAATAACCGCATTCTCGATGTCGGCGTGGTACTCGATCTGCTGATCCACGACATCGACATCGTCATGAATCTCGTGAAAAAGCCGCTCGTACGCCACTCGGCCGTGGGCAGCTGCATTACGGGTAAACACGAAGACATTGCAGTCATTGAACTACAATTCGAAGGCGGATGTATCGCCACTCTCACCGCTTCGCGGCTTTCACAGTATAAAGAGAGAACACTCACGGTGACACAGAAGAATAACTTCATCATCCTCAACTACGGCAGTCAGGAAATTGAGATTCACCGTCAGGGCAACTCGGTAACGGTCACGGCCCCGGACGAAATCAAATACTCACAGGAATCGGTAGTCGAACGCGTGCACATCCACAAAGACAACCCGCTGAAAAGCGAACACATGCACTTCTATAATTGCATCATCGGCAGCGAACAGCCGCTGGTGACCGGCGGCGCGGATCTCGAAACCCTCAAGATCGCTTTAGACAGCGTCCGACAGATTACGGGTTGATTGACTGTTTAGAGTAAATCCTGTCTCGCACAGCAGAACAGGAGCTGAGGTCTGCTACGGTAATCATGGCATAACTGCAATCACAGCAATATCGGCTTTTTCCATTGCTGCTGAAAGTGTCGCAGTGCGGATTTTCTCAGCTTACGTCCGCTTATTGTGTGTTGTTAAGCTGCGTAATCGGTGTGAAAAGGATTTATCGCTGTGAGCTTACCATACTTCTGGCCGTGATTCAGGTCTTCGGTGAGCACATAAGAACAAAGGGATT
>JAEUSA010000195.1 GCA_016788945.1 Leptospiraceae bacterium | reverse complement strand
TGCCGATCGACGAATATTTAACTTCGGTCGTCAGCCACGAGATGAGCCCCAGCTGGCATAGTGAAGCCTTGAAGGCACAGGCAGTAGTCTCGCGCACGTATCTGTTAACGAAAATGAAAGAACGCGCCAACAAACCGTTCGATGTCGATACCACCACCAACTTTCAGGTCTATGGTGGCCTCAAGAAAGACGACGCGGGAGCGCGCGCCGCGGTATCCGATACGCACAATGAAGTGCTCTACCATGGCAGTGACCTCGCACAGACGTTTTTTCATTCGTCTTGCGGTGGCACGCTCGCCTCTGCTCAAGAAGTATGGGGCAGACCCGTGCCATACCTCAATGTACAGAACTCGCCCTACTGCTCAGCAGCACCGGTATACAAATGGCAGGTCAAAATTCCGATGAAAGAAATCGGTCGTCGCCTCGCGATGCGCGGCGTGCGCCATGTCAGTGTCGCCGAACGCGGCCCATCGAAGCGCGTCAAGATGTTGAAAGTTTCCAGTGCTTCGGGCAGCAAAAAAATCCGTGCTGACAAATTTCGTGTTGCGCTCGGTGCGCTCAAGGTCAAATCGACTTTCTTCGGTATTGCGCAGAAGGGTGACAGCATCATACTGACCGGCCGCGGTTTCGGGCACGGCGTCGGCATGTGCCAATGGGGAGCAAAACTTCAGGCAGACGAACGCGGTACGAGCTACCGGCGCATTCTCGATCACTATTTTCCGGGCACTTCACTGAAAGCAGTTTCGGGACAGAGCGTCTGACATGGCGGCCAAAAAAAGCAAACCACGACGACTGAAACCCGCTGCGCCGGTATACCGCAGCGAACCGGCGGTGACTCCCGCGACGACCTATGTTTCTCCGCTGAGAACCACGGTACAACCCGCGACTACTTGGTATGAAATCGTAGCGACGGGTTTCTATTCGGGTTATCTGCCTAAGGCACCCGGCACGTGGGGTTCTATTTTTGCCGCACTGGTTTTTATTCTTACAGCACGGCTGATGCGAAGTGAAGGTGTATTGCACATCGGTAACTTTGTAGTCTCGTGGTGGGCATTGGCACTGGGAGTTTTCTTTACTCTCATGGGCATCACAGCCTCTGAGCGTCTCGCCGATGAATGGCGGGAGAAAGATCCGTCAGAGGTGGTCGTCGATGAATTCGCGGGCATGTTTCTCGCCTGCGCATTCATCACACCAGATCTCGTGGGTGTCGCTGCGGCATTCGCTTTTTTCAGGCTATTCGACGTCTGGAAACCCGGCATCATACACAGACTGCAGGATCTTCCGGGCGGGCGCGGCATTGTGCTCGACGATGTCGTCGCCGGCCTCTGTGCTGCACCTCTCGCTTGGCTGACGCAATGGGCGGTGCAGAGGTTCACCTGACCTATGGCTGCTTCGAAGAACCGGCTACAGGTACTCTATAACCATTTTGAACGTGAATTTGCGTCTGCTGAGCAGACGTTTCTGGCCGCCGACAAGCATCGTCTCGGCGCCGGCGCTGCGCTGCAAGAAATTCTCGCGATGCTCGGCGTGGCGCGGGAAAAACTCGGTCGTTATCCCAAAGCCGGTGTACTCAAGCGCATGACGCTCATTGAGACACTGATCAAAGATCTTGACCTGCGTTACCAGACTGAGCGGCGCCATTTTAATGCGCTCGGCTTTCTGATCAGCCGGTTGAGAAACAACCTTGCGATGGAGATGCTCGAACCGAAACTTTACGGTAAAATACGTTCCGCGCTCGAACAAGAAGAGACTCTCAAAGCGTTGCGGGAAAAATATCCCGACGCCCCGCATTCGGCTGCGCCACTCGGGGCAGGCTCGAACAGTAGGCCAAAAAAGCCTGAGAAGACGATCCGCCTGATGCTGATTTCAGCGGCGAAGCTGCACTATGCAATACCCGTGACAAAGATTGTCAAGAAAACACCGGCGGGCGGGCCGTTGAGCGAAAAGCTCAGGGCATCGGGTTACAGCATCATGCAACTACCCGCCACTACCGCGTCCGAACCCATGACGGTCTCTGGCACAGCGTCGGCAAGCGGCAGAGCGGCGCATAGCTATACGCATGCCATTGCCTACATTGATATGAAAGATCAGCGGCGGATTGTTTATTGCGACGACTATTTTCAGCCGGTCGAAATCGGCCAACGCCTGCTCAGGAAGATGGTGCAGTACCTGCCTTCAGGCACCACCAGCAGCATACAACACCGGCCGCTCGTCAGGTTTTATGGTAAGCAGTTTTTTGTGTACGGCGCACGTTTGAGTTACACTGTTCGCACCGGTGTCAGAGACTCAGCTGAGCGTTGATGTATTGCATCGCCTGATGCGCCTCTTCATGGAACACAAATGCG
>JAEUSA010000346.1 GCA_016788945.1 Leptospiraceae bacterium | reverse complement strand
ACCACCGGCTTTAGGTCGCGGTAATATACGGGCTGTCCTTCAAACTCAGCAAGCAGCAGATCATCGTATTTACCATTGCCCCGGCGCGTCTCCTCAAACAACTTTGCGGTTTTTTGCTCGTCGTAGGCCAATTTTTCCGCCGCAAAGAGCATCTGCCAATTAAACTTGTCTTTGTACTTTTGTTGCCAGTACCAGATCGCGGCTTTGCCGTGCCGTGCATGTTCTTGCCTGAACATGTACTCGGGATAATAAGCGTCTTTTTTAAGACCCTTTCGGGTAGCCAAGGCACCGACGCCATCCAGATCCGCAAGATCGTTGACGATTGCCTGATTGCGTTTTTGCGGATTTTCTTCTTCTTCAAACTGGCCCTGATAATATATATTCTTCATGAAATAGAACGTGCCACGCGATAATCTGCCGTCATTGTGTTCATACACGATTTTTGAACAGGCAGACGTCGCCAGAAATAACAGAATGAGCAGTGGCAACAGCGACCGGATTCTCGATAAATGCATCAGTCGTTACACCTGCCGGGCGTGGTTTCGTTGGCAATCCACCCGGTCACCTTTTCTAACAGTTCAAACCGCCAGTCTTCACAGCGAATTTTTCGCCCCGAATGCCTGATTGTGAACTCGCCAATGTAGCGAAATGTCAGCCCCGTGCGCTCGGGCTCGGTGAGCATGATTTCTTCAACTTCCCCGCCCTGAAATTTGCGAGCGAGAATCGCCGTGCGGATTACTTTTTCTGCAACCGCCTTTGACGGTGCGCCGGCTATGGAACCGCTATTCGCGCTGATACCTGTAAATACCGTGAGCAGCAAAACCACTCCAACCGCAGACCGCATACCTGCCGGCGTGGCGCGCGCCTTTTGTGTGGCAAGCCCTTTTGCACCGCGAGAGCGAATTTTGATTGAATACACGGTGAAATCATGCAGAGTGGTTCATGGAATTTGTTGCGTCGATTCTGGTGCTGGCAGTGACCGCGGCGCTGGTTTTATTGCTGAACTATTACCGGCGCCTGCTGAACGACGGGCGGCGCGAATACCCGCGCGATGAACTGATCTACGCGCACAACTTCATCGTCAATGAGTGGCAGCGGATAATCAGCGCAGACCCTGCGACGGGTTACATTGGTCTCGTGGCTGGTGCTCTTTTAGGTTATATGCTGAGTTATACCGGCGGTGTTTACGGTGAGCATTATGAAAGCGCGTTTTTTCATTCAGCTATTTTGCCCGGGTTGTGGTTTATAGGGCAACCCTATCTGAAAGACAAGGCCGATGAAATGCATTGGCCGTCGGTCGTGAGAAAATTTATCGATAATGATCTGACATTTTTTTTCGGCCTGAGCTGTATCATAGCCTCGCAGTCACTCGTCGCCTATGGCTTCTATCACGCATTGAGTTTTTTATGGGTCTTCCTGAATTTTATCGTGATAGTGGCTTTGTTGTTATATTCGTTTCATAAACGCGATGGCCACGAAAAATCAGGTCTACCCGACCGCTCACGGCGCGAAAACCGCATCTAATGCGGGTCGGCTCACCGCGCTTATTTATAGCCCTACCCCATAAGCACACACCGTGACCGATTCACCACAGAGCGAACAATTCGTCATCTTTCGCGTTGGCGAAGAGGTCTATGCGGTACCGGTGCGCGAAACTCAAGAAGTTCTCCGCTACCGTGAAGCTAAGCGTATTCCGCACGCGCCGGCGCACGTGCTGGGTGTACTCAATCTACGAGGCCAGATTATTCCGGTTGTCGGCTTGCGCGAAAAGTTTTCGCTCGATTCGCGCACACCCGACGATGACACGCGCATCATTATACTGAATGATGACGGACGCCTGACCGGCATCGTTTGTGATGTTGTGGAGCGCGTGGTGATTATTCCCGCCAAGAACATCGAAGAAAATCCCGATTTTACCGGCAAGCGCAGCTCGACGGCGATTCGCGGTGTCGCGCATATTGAAGGTGATGATTCTGTAATTTTCTTGCTCTCTCTGAAACAGTTAACCGAAGTAACTACGTGATTACCGACAGTGATCTCGGTTTAATGCGAGAAGCCTACCGCATCGCCGCCGCCGCGACGGGCAATGCAGACCCTAACCCCGCTGTTGGCGCGCTCGTGGTCGATCGTACGGGAAAGGTCATTGGCCATGGAGCCACGCAGCGTGCCGGATTTGCGCATGCTGAACGAATGGCACTAAAAGATACTCCCGGTAATGTTTTGACGACGGCGACGCTCTACGTCACCCTCGAACCGTGTTGCCATCATGGCCGAACTCCGCCATGCACCGATGTAATTATCGAAAAAGGTATTGGCCGTGTGGTGATAGGTCAGCGCGATTTTGCGGCCGAAGTCGCCGGGCGCTCTGTCGAAATTTTGCGGTCTGCGGGTATCACCATCGATGTTATACCCGACGACGTACTCGCCGTCGCGCAATGGTACACAACCGGTCCCTTTTTTTTTAGTCGTAAGTACCGGCGACCCCGAATCGTGCTCAAATGGGCGCAGACTATAGATGGCATGTTAGCGCCCGCTGCGGGCCCTTCAGGCCCCATAAGCGGTGATGCGGCGGCAATCATCACGGCGACGCTACGTAGCTGGTGCAAGTTTACTTTAGCTTCGGCCGGTACCGTAGCTGTCGATAATCCCCGGCTTACCGTCCGTTTTCCCGATGATATTTCGTCGGTTGATAATTGCGGATTATCCGCGCAGTTTCTCGCCACAATAGTCGCCCATCGCGCACAGGCCCCTTTGGGAGAGACTGTGACGGAATCTTATAAACCCCCTGCACAAGGTTTTCTCAAACGCGGTGAGAACTTATCCGATGTGTTGCTTGCAATTTTGTCTCGCGGTTACAACTCTGTGTTGCTCGAAGCAGGGCCAACATTTTCGCAGGCCGTACTCGATGCCGATCTTGTCGATGCTCTGGCAGTCTACCGGTCGAAGCACCGGAAATCGGCAGATCTGTGGCGACAGCCCGCGCGAGGCAATAGCTACAGCGTCACACTGGCACAAGCAGATGATCCTTATCTCGAAGGATTCGAGCTCATCGAAAGCGCCGACTTGGGTACAGATGACTTCTTGTTCTTTCGCCGCCTGCGCAATGACTGAAACCGTCGTCGACGTCGTGATTCCTGCGTATAATCGCGTTCACCTATTGCGCGAGGCAATTGAGTCTGTTTTACGGCAGAGTTTTCCGCATTTCACCATCGTCGTCGTTGACGACGCTTCTGACGAAGACCTGCAGTCACTCGTTGGCTGCAACGATCCGCGCGTCTCGTTTCTACGCGTGGGGAAAAACCTCGGTGCTGGTGGAGCCCGTAATTTGGGCGCGGCTCAAGGTAGGGCGCCTTTACTGGCTTTTCTGGATAGCGACGATCTCTGGCACCGGGATAAACTGCAGCGGCAGGTAGAGACCATGCAAACGCAGCCGGCATTTGAATGGTGTCATACGGATGAATTGTGGTTACGTAACGGTGAGCCAGCACGACAAGGTACTGCCTACAGAAAACAAGGCGGGCAATTTCTGCCCCGCGCATTTGAGCGCTGCCTCATTTCACCTTCTGCGGCAATGTTTCGCAGGCCATTTTTTGAAAAAAGTGGCGGATTTAATGCGAATTTCCGATTATGCGAAGATTTTGAATTATGGCTGCGCCTGCTCAGCACCAGCCCGATCTACCATATACCCGAAAATCTCGTCACCAAACGCGCTGGAGACTGGCCGCAACTCAGTGCCACTGCGCAGATCGACCGCTACCGCGTGCTGGCTCTGCACCGATATTACCGGTCGTTCAGAAATTCTCAACTTTTTCCAGAAAACCAAGATTTTTTTTACGCCGCGGCGATCCGCAAATGTGAGATACTACTTTCCGGCGCAGCCCGGTATGGCAACCAACGCGGCGCGATTCGGTATCAGGCCTGGTTGACTTTATTCAAAACTCTGCGAACGCGCGACATACGCTGATCTTCGTGTGGAGCTTCGAGATAGGCCGGTGCATGCCTTTCGATCATCTCTTTAAGCAACGCGCGCCGATTGTTATCGGAACCCTCCCAGAGTGAATCGCACAGGTCGATGAGTTCGTAAGCCGCTTCGCTGTGGCGGTCTTTCTTCAGTGCAAGCTCAAAGTGTGTAATCGCCGCATCGGTGTACGCACGATCCCACTGCTTCCTTGGCAGTGCAAGCACACGCTCACGACCCACGCGTGTCTCTATGGGGGCGTAGAGAGCATCGCGTTCGGCATATTCCAACATTTTACTGATCGCAGCCGGATTATACTCGCGCAAAGTGGCGGCAACAGCGCGCAGTAAAATGCCATAGTTTAGATGGTAATCCGCCGTAAACCGACTGTGTTTGTAGCGAAAGCTCGATGCCTTGGGGGGAGTCAGGTCTTTGCCGAACTGGCCGAGATCTTTCTCAAACTGTCGCATTTGCGAAAGCAGCAGCGTCGCTGTCTTGAGTACATCTTTATTCTGTGACGGCAGGGCGGTGACCTGACTACGCAGATAGAGCGCGCCTAAGATCAGATAGTCATTCACGTCTTCGAGTCGCCTGCGGTCACCAAAAGCTTTCTTGAGCGCCGCGCGCGCCTTTTCTTCGGCGCCGTTTTTCAGCGCAAGCTGCGCATACCGCAGGTTGATGAGGGGATTATTCGGCTCAAGTTCACGCGCATGCTGCAGTTTTTGCGCTGAACGCGCGAGATCATTTTCGTGGCGGTGGCGCTCGGCTTCAAGCAGATAAGTCTCTGCATCTTTGCGATCACCCTCACGTGAGCGACCGGGCTCGGCCACGGCGATAAAATACTGTCGGGATACCATCGAAAACTGGCCTTTGATCTTGGCTACGCGCCCAGAAAAAACCGTATCCGAAATCGAATCAATTTCGCCCTCGGCAATGATCAGCGCGGCTTTACTCTTGATATGATCGCGCTCACGTTTGATGACGAAAACCTTCATACCCGGATAAACTTTGGCAGCGTTGTCAATGGAGGCGCTGACGATCGACATACGTATATCGTAGCCGAGTATCTGGCGCGGTGGCTGCGCATTGTCCGTGCCCTTGGTATTGATCTTGCCGATCAGCAGACCCGGTAAAGCCTGCATATCGCCATAACTGCGGTAGAGCGTGAGCGGGTATACCTCGGCAGCAAGGTTACTCACGGCGGTCAGCAGGATAAATAAAGCGGAAAAAACACGCATCGAACTGCTTATAGTATCGGAATCGTTATGCATCCGCCTCAAGCATAATACGACATAATGCAGCCCTCGGCAACACAGGGCTGCGAGCTGACCCCTGAGAACAAATATGTAATCCATGTTTCTACCATTGGAATTTACGCGGTGACGCACTTTGTAACGTCTGCTACAGAGCCGCCTGCTGGCGCCAAGGAGATTACCATGGTTAAAAGACTACCGCGTTTATTGCCCTTTACTGAAGAACATGACCGCTTTCGCGAAATGGTCGCAGATTTTATTGCAAAGGAATGCATACCGCGTCATGAAGAATGGGAAAAGGCCGGCGAGGTTACCCGCGATGTTTGGGAAAAGGCCGGGCAATTAGGCATGATTTGCCCTAACTTTCCAGAAGAATATGGCGGCATGGGACTTGACTTTCTGTATAACGTAATTGTCATCGAAGAACTCGCAAAGGCTGCATCGTCAGGCTTTTTCATCTCGCTGCACGCCGATGTTATCGCGCCATATATTCTGCACTATGCCAACGATGAACAGAAGAAGCGCTGGCTGCCCGGCGTTATCAACGGCACAAAAATTTTATCGATCGGCATGACCGAGCCAGGCACCGGATCAGATCTCGCGGCTGTAACAACCAAAGCTGTCGACAAAGGGGATCACTTTCTGTTGAACGGCACCAAAACCTTCATTTCAAACGGCTATCTCTCTGATTTATGCATCGTGGTGGCGCGTACCGGCGAGGGACAAGGTGGCATCTCGCTGCTGATGGTTGAACGCGGTATGGCAGGTTTTGAACGCGGCCGCAAACTCAAGAAAATCGGCCTGCATGCGCAAGACACTTCAGAACTGCATTTTAACGACGTGAAGGTACCAAAAGAGAATCTGATTGGCAAACTGAATGCCGGCTTCCGTTATCTGATGATGTCGCTCGCACAAGAACGCTTGGTGCTCGCTATTTCAAACATCGCCTCGGCCGAAGTGGTACTTGACCAGACCGTTAAGTATTGCAATGAACGCAAAGCTTTCGGAAAGCCGATCGGAGCTTTCCAGAACACACGCTTTAGCCTCGTGGATATGTACGTCGAACAAGAAGCGGCACGTTCATACTGCGATCGTATTGTCGAGCTGCACATGAAGGGTGAGGCGACCCCAGCACAGGCGTCTGCCGTTAAGCTGCAATGCTCAGAACTGCTGCAAGCGCACGTCAGCAAATGCTTACAGTTCTTCGGCGGTTACGGCTTCATGATGGAGTATCCGATTGCCAAGGCCTATCTCGATTGCCGTGTACAAACGATCTATGCCGGTACTTCAGAGATTATGCGCGAAATCGTGTCCAAGAATCTCGGTCTCGCCAGCACATAGCATGTATATCCGTGGCGGTGTACGCCACGGATTTCCTCATACCAAACTGATTAGCCCCTGTCTTAGGTGCCGGATTTCCTTTTCCGCGCTGTCTCAATCGTAGCTCATGGCCTATGCCCAGCAGAAAGAAGCCAGTCAAAAAGGCTTCCGCATCCGGTAGAAAAAAGCCTTCTAAATCGGTCAAATCATCCGTGAAGCGGAATGCAGTGACCGAAGAAACCGTTGCCGCGAGCGACTTTGTCCACACCGCACCGGTCAAAGAGAAGGTATTCACGGCTACACAATGGACAGTCTTGATGATCCTTGCGTTCATACAATTTATGCACATCGTCGACTTCATGGTGCTGATGCCGCTTGCCAAAAAGTTCGAAGAATTCTTTCATATCAGTACAAATCAATTCGGCTGGTTAGTCTCAAGCTACACACTCGCGGCGTTTGCTTCGGGAATAGCGGGTACGTTTTTTATCGATCGCATTTCGCGTAAACGGTCGATGCTGTTTGCCTTCGCTGGCTTTATTCTCGGTAACCTGCTCTGTGCGGTCGCTCCGGGCTTCTGGACATTCCTCATGGCGCGCATGCTGACCGGTGCTTTTGGCGGTCTGCTATCGGGTATTTCATTCGCCATTATCGGAGATCTCATCGAACCCGCAAAACGCGGCAGGGCCACCGGCGTTATAATGATGTCATTTTCTGTCGCGGCGGTGGCAGGGGTTCCGATCGGAATCTGGTTTGCGCACAACTTCTTTCTGCAATTGCCCTATTATCTCATCGCTGCAGGTTCGGGGCTGATATTTATCCTCGCATACCTGCGCATGCCAGTCATGGCGCACCACCTGTTCGGCCCGCCGCAGAATGTCGTGGCGCAAATTGTTTCGGTATTATCCAACGAAAAGCATCAGCGGTTATACCTGATGATCACCTGTCACTTTATCGCCGCATTCAGCATTATTCCATATATCGCCGGCTTCATGCAAAAAAATAATGGAGTCACCGATAAGCAGCTGCCACTCATATATCTTTTTGGCGGCATCGCCACAATCATCAGCTCACCACTGATGGGTTATCTGACAGACAGGTTCGGCACGGTGCGCATGTATACTTGGGTCTCGTTGCTGGCCAGTATTCCGTTTATTCTCGTCACCCATGAATGGACGCACCATTTTGTTGTACTACTGGTATTCGCGGTGCTGTTTTTTATCTTTGTTTCGGGGCGCATGGTGCCGGCGATGGCGCTGTTGAATAACACGTTGAATCCGTCCCAGCGCGGCACGTTCATGAGCCTCAACGGTTCCGTGCAGCAGCTCGCTATGTCATTGGGTGCGATTGCCGCTTCATTCATCATTGTCGCGCCGCCCGGGCAACCGATGCGCAACTATCTCTGGGTCGGTGCCTTTGGCATTATCTTCAATATTGCTGCGGTCATGATCGCCAATACATTCAAAACACGATAACATGCAAACGGGTACACCATGAAAACACAGTTAGAGACCATACTCGCAAAAGTACAGAATCCACTGACGCATAAATCTGTAACCGACGATAAATTACTCATCGCCGTTCATGATGCAGCGAGTGGCGATGATCCCTCTGCCAATAAGTGCGTGATCGAGATGCGCGCAGCGGGTGATAAGAAATGGCAGCTCGCAATCGAAGCGCAGGTGCGCACACAGGCGAGCAAGGCGGGTCTTGCACCCGATGGCTTTAAATTTAAATGGAGTGATGCAAAACCTGAAGTCACCAAACAAGGTCCCGTGCAGCGCCCGCAGCGCAGCATTCCCGGCGTTAAGCATGTGATTGCGGTAGCTTCGGGCAAAGGCGGCGTTGGTAAGTCGACAGTTTCCGTGAACCTCGCCTCGACTCTGCAACAGCTTGGCAAAAAAGTAGGATTGATGGATGCGGATATTTATGGCCCCTCCATCGGCAAGATGCTCGGACTCTCCGGTCGACAGCAGATTGAGGTTAAGGATGACCGCATCACACCGATGGAAAAATACGGGCTGAAATTGATGAGCTTTTCTTTTTTGGTAGACGAAACCCAACCGATTGTCTGGCGCGGGCCGATGTTGGGCAAAGCGGTCGAACAGTTTCTTTATGACATGAACTGGGGTGAACTGGATTTTCTCATCATTGACCTGCCGCCCGGAACCGGTGACACCCAGCTTTCCCTCGCACAGCTTGTGCAGACCGACGGCGCGGTTATCGTCACAACGCCACAGAGCGTGGCACTGCTCGATGCTGGCCGCGCCGTGGCGATGTTTGAACAGGTGAATATTCCGATATTGGGGGTCGTCGAAAACATGAGCGAATTTATCTGCAGCCACTGTGGTAAGCCGAGTCATATTTTCTCTAAAGGCGGTGGCGCACGCCTCGCCGCTTCGACCGATAGCATCTTGCTGGGGCAGGTTCCATTGGTTGAAGACTGTATGGCGGCTGCCGAACGTGGTGAGATTCCGGTTTACAAGAATAAGAACAAGAATATCCAGCCCGTGGTAAACGCGTTTGAACACATCGCGCGAAATCTTATCTCAAAAGTGGAAGCAACATGATTCTTTCAGGTATTGAAATCAAGAAACGGCTGGGGAAAGAAATTATTATCGAACCCTATGATGACAAATTTCTTAATCCTAACTCGTATAATCTTACGCTGCACGATGAACTACTGGTTTACAGGGAATCGCTGCTCGATATGAAAAAACCGAATGAGACTCAGCTGCTCAAAATTCCAGAAGCAGGATTCATCATCGAACCGGGCCGCCTATACCTTGGGCGCACGCGTGAACTTACCGAGACCAAGAACCTTGTGCCAATGCTTGAAGGTCGTAGCAGCGTTGGCCGCCTTGGTCTGTTTGTGCATATTACGGCCGGATTCGGTGACATCGGGTTTCGCGGCTATTGGACACTGGAGATTTCAAGCATTCAACCAGTGCGCATTTATCCCGGTGTCCAAATTTGCCAAATCTTCTACCACACGGTCGAAGGCGAATATACCGAGTACAAGAGCGGCAAGTATCAAGGAAATACCGGCATTCAACCAAGCTTGATCTATAAAGATTTTGAGAAGTAGAATTTTCTGAACCGCATAGACGCCCAATGCGTCACCGGCTATTGGTTTGATATGGATAGTCTGCAGTTCGTCTCTTACTCATGCAGCAATCCTGATTGGAATGAGAAAGAATTACAAAACCGGTAATTCTGGCGCACGTTTCAAGCGAACATCTTCTTAGCTCATTTTCCGCATGAAGATTATGCTCCATTGGCTGCGACATTATCTTCATTCGGTAGCCCCGAATTCTGAACAACGCCATACAGTATTTGTCATTCAGACTATTTGATCCTCAGCAGGAATTCAGGCACCGCTTCCGGTATTCCACAAGCGCGATCTTCTTGAGATGGATTTTTCTGCGTGTTTTCCATAAGCTCTCGGAAGAGCTCCGCATTCTCGCGGTTCATCTTCATCAACACTCCGGTTATCA
>JAEUSA010000301.1 GCA_016788945.1 Leptospiraceae bacterium | reverse complement strand
GACTTGGCGGTCTGCTGCAGACCTTCGAGAATTTTGCCGGGATTCAGCGATTTAAATTTGCCGAACAGATTCTCGCGCGCGAGCGCCGGGTGCGGACCGCTCACCGCAGTATATGACGCAATCTGCGAAGCATATTCGGGCCGTGAGACAAACACCCAACTGATGATCGCCCCCCAGTCGTGCGCGACGAGGTGTGTTTCCCGAGGGCCAGGATGGCCTTGGCCCGACGCTGCCGCGGATGGCATCTTTGCGTCGGGTGCCCCGAGGGCCTTAATCGCCGCAGAGATCAGCGGCAAGATATTGTCGATGTGATAGCCGCCACGTTCCGGCGGCGCGCTCGACTCACCGACACCCGGCAGATCGATCGCCCCGACGCGGTACTTCTTCGAGAAATATTCCATCTGGTGCGACCACGTGTCATGCGAATCGGGCCAGCCATGTATAAAGAGGATTGCTTTCGACGACTCAGGGCCGGCGACCTGCATGTGAATCTTACCAAAGGGAACGGGGATCGATATGGATTCGGATTTCATTTTGCCTCGCTTAGGGGGTGGTAGCTACCACACATAGTCGTTAGTCGCGATGCGCGAAACCCCGGGTCAAGAAAATGACGAGGTGTTCATTTTTTACACGAGCGATAAGGACAACTACCTGACGACCGGAAGTAATTGCTTGGCAGTATATATTTGGTCTCTGAGGAGAGTTCCATGCCTATCAATGGAATAAAAGCTCTACAATTCATTTTTTCTGCCGCACTGGTGGTGCTTTGGGGCGGCTGCGGTAGCGACAATGCAAACTCAGCGGCGGCGGGTTCTTCTTCCAACGGGGGATGCACGCCATCTTTGATAGGCGGCAGAACGACCTGCCCGCTGAACCTTACCGGTGAGGTAACGACTGTCGCGGGGCCGGCTGCTGGCGCAAGCACCTCTGGCGACACGGATGCAACCGGGAACAGCGCGAGGTTCAATTTTCCTTATCATGCTGTCAGTGATGGCGCGTACGTATTTCTTGCCGATCTGAGCAATAACAAGATTCGTCGCTTCACAATTTCTTCGGGTGTTGTGACCACAATAGCAGGCCCAAACGCCGGCACCACTACCTCAGGTGATACTGATAACACAGGCAGCGCTGCACGTTTTTCCATGCCGCGTGGAGTAACCTCGGATGGCACTAATCTGTATATCGCCGATGGCTTTAACAACAAAATTCGCAAAATGGTCATCTCTTCCGGCGTTGTTACGACCATCGCCGGCCCGGCCCAAGGGACAACAACCTCAGGCGATGCTGACGGTTCCGCGAATGTCGCGCGCTTCAACTTGCCCAATGCGATTACCACCGATGGCTCTAATCTCTACGTTGCCGACCTGAATAACCACAAGATACGCAAAATTGAAATTTCAAGCGGCAATGTTACTACTTTGGCAGGCCCTGCGGCCGGTACGATTCAGCAAGGTGATACCGATGGCACAGGAACAGCAGCACGCTTTAATGCACCGGCAGGCATTACGAACGACGGAACCTACCTTTATGTAACCGAGGGTAATTCACATAAGATTAGAAAAATTACCATAGCAACCGGTGCCGTGACAACGCTTGCGGGGCCGGCGCAAGGATCAAGTACCTCCGGTGACACCGATGGTTCTGGAAACGCAGCGCGCTTCAATTTTCCGGTTGGTATTACAACAGATGGCACCAGTCTTTTTGTAACCGAGGCGAATAACAACAAGATTCGGCGTATTAAGTAGATCATGAAAATGCAGAACGACATGCAGCTCTGTCTTATCGAATGCAAGAATGCCTTTAACTATAGACGCCGCTGTTTTGTGACTCGATGTGAAATGGAGACCGTTTAACCCATCGGGTAAAGGAGTAAAAAATGCGTAAACTTGACAAATGGATAAGTGTTGTGTCAATCTCACTCTGTTTCACTAATGCCTGCGTCAATGACGACGTCTCACCCGCCCCTGTACAATCCGCGAGTTTCAAACTCGCCGATGGCAGCCCCATATCAGAGGCAGCCTACGACGATTACAACCCGATACTATTGCAACTCAGCAACGGATATTTGGCACTGGTCTATGCTTCGACGCGAACCTGCGCAATTTCATGTTCAGGGCACAATATCTTCATTGCTTCATCAGTGACAACCTATGCAGGGGACGGAAAATTGCCGGCATTTAATGCCCCGCAGGTGGTGACCGGCAACTCCTCACCACTGAACTATAGTTCACGCTTACGCTTAGCAGCAATTTCGAGCGGTACCAACATCAATGTCTTCGCAAAATCCAGTTCGGGATCTATTGAATACTCAGGTATGATCTCCCCCGTTTCAGCAGTACCGATTAACGTCGGCGCATTCATGAGTAGCGTCATCACCAGTATCTGTTCAACGCAGGCGCTGCTCGGCATGGATGCATCGAACATGATGATTACCAGTGCCGGGGCATCGGGGCCGATATCGCGATTCGACTGGAATATGTCCACGCCTCCCTGCCCAACCAACACATTCGCGAATACGTCGATCGGCAGCGCCATCAACATCAGTTATGTACGCGCGGCGGATATCGGCATTTCCGAAGGCTTTTTAGTCGCTGATTCTGCCGGTCGCCTGTCTGCACATACTGCGACGAGCAGCGGCCCGGTGATTCAGAACTTTACCGATGCGATGACCCGAAACTCACTCTATATGACGAGCGCCACGGTGTTCAAGGCTAATGCCGCCGCGGGTGACCTGCTCGTCTTTTCAGCAGCACCGTCAGCAGGGGCAAATTCCGACATGTACATCATCGTCAACAAAACACCTTCAGCACTTTGGCTGAAGTATACGCCGTTTGGGACGCAACCTAAGCCATGAAAACAACCACACATTGTATCACGGTGGGATTCCTCATTTTGCTCGCCGCTTTTTCTTTCAGCACGATTGGCGCCGCGGAACCGAAAAGTGAAATGGGCGATTACCGCGAAATCTTGGAACGGCCGCTCGCGACGGTGCAAGATCTCGTCGATCTCGTGATGATGACGCGCGGCGATTACGCCAAATTCAAATCAGACGAAAAACGTTTTGCCGCGGCCCAGCAAGAAGGGTTTATCAAAAAACAAAAATCCACTGACACGCTCGACCGCGGTACTCTTGCATTTGCGATCATGAAATGTTTTCATGTGACGCCGGGCTGGTTGTTCCGCCTGACGCAGGCTGACCGTTATGCGCTGCGCGACGTGCAGGAGGCCGGCATCTTGCCTGCCCGCTTCAGCACGGCGAACCGTGTGTCGGGCGCAGAACTCATAGGCGCGATCAGCGCCGCTGCAGAATATCAGCAGGAAAAAGAAACTTGGCAAACAAAACACTGAGGAGAACATTATGAAATTTTTAATCAGCTTACTTTTCATTTTCTCAATCTCTTTAGCGGCAGCACCCACCCATGCGCCCGTCGCGAAGTTTGAAAAACTGAGCGGCGAAGTTCAGTATAAACTCAAAGGCGGTCAATGGAAGGCTGCCAAACTCGGTGTCGGCCTGCCCCCTGAGACCGAATTGCAGACCGGGCCGCGTGGCACCGCAATTATCATTTTTGCCAACGGCAGCGAACTCGCCATCAATGCGATGACGCATGTCAATCTCGACAGTTATGGCAGCGGCAAATTCGGATCCAGTACGGTAATGAGTCTGCGCACAGGTCGCGTGATCGCCAAGATTGCTCATTACAAAAGCATGAACGAACGCAACTATTTCCGCATCCGGACGCCGACGATGGTTGCGGGTGTACGCGGCACCATTCAGGAAGTCAGTTATTCACCCGATAAAGGCAGCGAAGTCAAGATGCACGAATCAGGCTCTGACATTGTTGATCGCCACCGTGCTAAGAGTGTCGTGCCGCAGGGTGGCAAGACACAGGCTACCGCCGCCGAAACTGTGCCTGCCGACAAAGCCGCGCGTAACGACAATACCACCACCCTTGCCTCATCGCAGGCTTCGACTGCGGGCGAACGAGAGCTCAGCTTTTCGACGGGGGATTTCAACTTCTCGCCCAACTCTTCAGATTTTTCCGATCTGCTTCAATTTTTCGATAAGGCGGCGGGTGACACATTCGCAGGCCAAGCCGCCGACCAATTAGTGATCGAGAAACTTTAAAAGGAAATTCGTGAGTGTCAAAAAAATAATGCAACACTATGCACCGGGGGTGATCCGCCTTGCGCTGCTGTGCTTCGCCGTGAGCCCGCTAACGGCAAACAATGAACTTTTGCCGTTAGAAGAACTCAAACCGCTTGAGGTCGGCAAGACTCATCTTGACCCATACAGTTATCACTATGGCCTTTCCGCGGCCAATACCTATGTCAACGATTCGGCAACGTTGAAACGCGGCTACTTTTTGGGCAATTACCGGCCGTATTTTCGCCTGATCTATAACGAACGGCATGTGCTCAACCTGCGCGGCCGGGTGGTTTACCAATATAATAATTCACTGAGTGATGCGCAGCGCAGTGCGGGCAGTGCCGCGTCGACCGGCCAATACGCGGTTGAACTTGCCAATGCGGAATTCAATTTCGATGCACACAAACTCACTGCAGGGCGCGCATTTTATAAAACCGGCCGCGGCCTGCTGTTTGCCAACTTTGCCGACGGCGCAGAATACCAAGGGCAGTTTCGCTATGCGAAAATCTCTGCACTTGCGGCTTACTCGGCACAATATACCGGCTGCACGATCTCGCTCGGCGGTTGTGGCTTCAGCGGGCAAATTGCGCAAAAAGGAGTTTATGACGTCACGCCCGGCCGCACGATTGACGCAAATCTCCCCGATGCCGGTAAACGCATTTTTACTTCGCTCGAGGCGCAATCACCGCAGTATTTTGGTTCGTCAGCTTATGCAATGCTATTCTACAGTCACGATCTTGATACCTCGGTAGTGAGCACCACAAATGTCGCCACGGGAGCAAAGGCAGGCCAGCGCTATACTTTTAATCCCATCTATTTCGGTCTCGGCTTTTCAGGCTTTGTCGTATCACCGCGCGTGCGTTATCTCACCGAAGGTATCTATGAAGCGGGGACAACCTATAATCGCGTCAACGACCTTACCGGCATAAGCCAACGCGTGAACGTCAGCGCTTGGGGCCTAACGGCCGATATCAACTATGCACTTCCCGTTTTAGAATCGCTCTTCAAGCCAGGCCTGATTTTCCAGTACGCTACAGGCTCGGGCCGTCAGGCCAAAGTAGCCACCGGAGCAAACCCGGCGCTGCCGGCGCAACAGAACGACACTGCCACCGATAATAACTTTTTCTACTTCGGCTATTACTCAGCCGGCCTTGCCCTCAAGCCCAAACTCAGCAATCTGCACGTCTTCCGCGCCGGTTTTCAGTTCAGACCGCTTTTGCACTACCATTGGGGGCGCAATTTTATGACGGTTTTTAAGTACAGCTATTACCTGAAACACAATGCGGATTACGTAATTTCTGATCCGAACGCCGTGGTTGCCAAGGCTGACGTCGGTCATGGTTTAGACGCTCAGCTGGTGTATGACCTCAGTTCTGATCTCAAGATTTTCTACGCGTACGGAGCTTTTTTGCCGGGGGCTGCTTATCTACCTTCGGCTGAGGTTGTCCAGATTCATGTGTTGAGCATGAATCTGGTGTTTTAATTTTCTTTAGTTGCCTTCGCCAGCCATGCATGACTGCATGAACGAATCTTTACCCGCTTCTGCGGTTTTTACGCATGCTGCCATAGCGTCATTGGCTTCTTTTTTCTTGTCTTTGTCTTTTCCAGCGGCTTTCATGGCCTGAGCCTTCTGTTTGGCGCATTCGGCTTTCTGGCCTTTGATAGACGCCGTGACTTCTTTCGTGCAATATTTCTTTTTGTCCTGTTTTGCTGTGATGCCGCCCACAAGCGTAAGCGCCATTAAGAATGTAATTGTTTTGATCATCTGATACTCCTTCTTGGAATTTTTTAGCAAACTGCGCAGGCTAAACGCGTCGATGTAGTTTGTAAATGCTATTTCGACAACAATCGCCGTTCCTTGGCTATTTCGTCCTTTAATTCCCTTATCTTCCGGCGCTTCTCGGGTGAATCCCAGTCTTTATCGGTGAAGTCTGTGATCGCATAACTTCGGGTACGGTAGCTCTGCGAACATAATGCCAGTTTTCCCGAGCTACCTTTCTCTGCGGGCAGTTTTTCACCGACGATACCAGTCAAACGGTAGTTACCTTTGACGCCCGAGATTCTGATGGCCTTACCATAGAACCTAAAGGAAAGTTTGTGTTCGCCGGCCGTCAGGTTGCGCGTCACCAAAGACTGCAAGAACGGCTTTTGTGCATCATCTGACAAATAGGTTCTGAAGCTGTATCCGCCCGCCTCGCGCACTCTGACGCGAAACGAAATCTGCAGCGACCCGTGCAGAAGGTTTTCGCCGGCAAAGCCGATAATTTCGGCGGCAGCGGATGCATCACCGGGCACCGTCGGTACCTGACCCAATGCCGAATCTGAACCATCGAGCAGCCGGTTTTCCGGTGGCAAGATCGTCGCCGCGAGGTAATCTTTCAGGCGACGTTCTGCGGAAACTTCAGTATGCGAACCATCGATCTGTTGAGCAAACACCGCAACCCCCGCAAGCAGACCCAGAGTAAATGCTATACCTGGTTCTTTCACTGGC
>JAEUSA010000279.1 GCA_016788945.1 Leptospiraceae bacterium | reverse complement strand
CGGGCATTAGACCCAAGACGGCAAAAGCCTGCATTGCAAAGCCTGCGACAAGCCACAGGTATCCCGCGTAGAGAATCGCCAAGATAGGAATTCTGAACGAGGAAAATGGTCTCCAGAAATACCAGCGCAGACCGTGCAACGCCGCCGACGCGGCAAAAGCAACTGCCGCAAGGTAGATAAAAAATTTTCCCGCCGGTAAGAGGGCGTAACTCAGCAGTGCTAATATTGCGGCAGGCCACACGAGTCTTTCGAGTGCAGGCAGAATGCGCGGTTTCTCACCCTGCATCACAACAGATGCGAAAAACGGAAGTATACGCCCTGCAATTACGGCGACGAACAGCACCACAATGAGCAACGCGAGGCGTAGGCTGTGTAGAAACAGTTCACCATTAGAGTAGGCGTGGAGTGCAGTGAGCGCCATAACCTGTGACAGAAAAAACATTACTGTCAGATAAAAGACGTTATGATTGTGTTTCTGCTCCGGGTTCATGAGTGGCCTGAGTCGATAAAGCGCGAAGCCGGTGCAGATGATATCGAGTGCGAACGCTGCGTATGACCAAGGCAAAGGCAAAAAAAAGGCGAATCGCCCTGCCAGCCACAGAGAAAACAGCATTACTAAGGAAGATCCGCCCAAAAGAAATTTGCCCGACCAGTGTTGCCCTGCAGTGAACAAAAAACCAAAGATCGCCGCCCGGCTGAAGCCGAAGACCATCTCATACGTGTGCCAGTATGTTGGCGAGACCGAAGTTTCCGCGACGCTCAGTCCCCGTAGTTTCAAAATCCAGAGAGTGATGACGAAGAGCGCGTGAGCGCTGCAGGCAAAGAAAAATAAGCGGAACGCCGTCGCAAAGATGGGAAGCCGAAACATGGCAGCATTATAGCAAATTTATGGATAGCCGCACTTGATAGAGATCAAGCAAGGGAAAAAAATCGACGCCGGTCGCCTCTCGTCAGGTCTCGAGGGCAGAGATTGCGGGGATATATTTGGCGTCTTCGTGCAAAATGTGTTCTGTCAGCCAGTCTTCAACGAATTTTATAAATGCCTGCCGGTCGAGAACCCCTTGCCTCAGTTGCGCTGTGAACAATTCGAGTCGGGTGCGCATCAACGCGTGCGCTTTGCGGTGTTCTTCGAGCCCAGCGTAACCTGCGCTCTGCATGACTGCCTCTTCGTAAGCAAAATGCTGATCGACGTATTTGTGCAGGTCGGCTATCGTCTCATTGATCACCTGCGCCGCGCGCTCATCACCCAAATGCCTTGAGAGACGATCGGCGAGTTCAAATAAGTACGCGTGTTGCTGGTCTAACTTGGGAACTCCGACGCTGTACTGCACACTCCATTCAAGGCGTTTCATATGCCCCCTATTCGCCGATCTTTCGAGCAAAGGTTTCGACGTTTACGCTTAGCCCAGCATGTTGTAAAATAATTTCTCCCTGCGGCGAAAGCAGCGTAAATAACGATGAGTGTGAATACTCGCCGTCGTCGAGCTTTTTATAGTTTATGCCGAGCGCAGCTGCCACTTCACGTATCGATTGCGGTTTGCCGGTGAGCAAAGTGAAAGATTCAGTGAGTTTCATCTTTTCGACAAACTTTCTCAGTGCTGCCGGATTATCGCGTTCGTGATCGAATGAGATCAGCAAAAAAGTGGTTTTCGCTCTTTGCGCACGCGAAAGATTCTTTTCGAGCCTCAGCATTTCTGCAGCGATACGCGGACAAATGGCGGTACACGTCGCATAAAACATCGCGACCACGACGTACTTACCCTGCAATTGGTGCAGCATCAGCTGTTTGCCGTTCTGGTCGGTGAACAGGTCGTGAAATTGATATAAAGAAGCGCCGGAAACCTGACCGGCCGACAGTTGGTGTTCTGCATGCGCATCAACGGATTTCTTGCACTCCGTACTGATCAGCGCGGGTATGGCGAGCAGAACGGAAAAAATTCTTTTTTTCATTTGGTATCCTTAGCACACCGGAAGCCGAGATTGTTGCCGGTGTAATTTCCCCTTAGCGAGCTGCGCATGCCATAACGCATGTATGTTGCATAGTTGCGCAAATCACTACCTGAAAGAGCCGTTGCGCCGCAAAACAGGTTTGATTCGGTGTCGGTGTCTGCGCGTGAATCACCGGTCACTGTAGACGAATTAAAATCGTCGACCCATTCCCAGATCAGGCCATGAAGATCGTGCACCCCTTGCGGGCTTCTGAGTCCTGTGCCGATGAGGCCAAGGGTCTTGTGATCAGAGGGTCTGCCAAACCAAGCCAAAATGTGCGCGTTCGTCTGCTTATTCTGATCCCACGCGTTATAGGTTGCGATATATTCCCATTCATAAAGTGTCGGCAGGCGCTTGTTGTGTGCTTCGCAATATGCGCGGGCGGCGAACCACGATACCTGTGTCATGACGGCCTTCGCAGGCGGATTATCTAAATCGATGGTTTTCAGATAACCATCGTCGGCTTTGATCGCCGGAGTACTTTTCTTTTGCCAAACGGGGTTTGCGCGCACGAAGGCAGCAAAATCAGCGACCGTCACCGGGTAGGTATCAACAAGGAACTTTTTGACTTTGACTGGCCGCTGATTCTTTTTGAGGTCAAACGGCCTGAAGCTGCCTGAGGCGATGATCTGCATGCTGCCTTCGCGTGCATGCAGATCGATTAAAGCTAAACTGAAAATAAGTACGCTGTAAACGCGTTTCAGTGAGCGCTCCGTAGCCCAGCAACCTCGGCGGGCGTTACAACGCCTCCCGCGTTACCCCATGAGTTAAGGACGAAAGTCAGTACGCTGGCAATGTCTTCGTCGCTGAGGCCCAGTGCCGGCATCACACTGTCATACTTTTCTTTGTTCACGGTAATTGCACCAGATTTGCCTTCGAGCAGAATCTT
>JAEUSA010000275.1 GCA_016788945.1 Leptospiraceae bacterium | reverse complement strand
CACGAGTTCGCTGACTCCTTCATAGCCGAATGCTTTTCCTGTTTTATCCACCGTTTCGGTGAGGCCGTCGGTATGAATCAGCAGGCGGTCACCGCGGCGCAGAATCAGTTCGCCGTTGTGAAATGATCCGCTGCCCGGTGGGGCAAAACCGACACTCAGCGAAGTCGGGTCAACATATTCGACCAACTCGCGGTCGTGGCGAATCACGATCACGCGCGTATGCGCCGCATTGCAATAGATCACGCGACCATGCGGGCGCACCACCGCGTAAAATGCCGTTAAGAAATTTCCGGTCTTCTGCAGGTGCTCGGAAAGTTCGTCGTTCACGGCTGCGACTACCTGATTGGGTTGTTCGGCTTTGAGAATCGCTTCGACAAAACTGATCTTCGCCATCATCGTCAACAGCGCGGCCGGCACACCATGCCCCGAAGCGTCAAACTGCAGAATACCGGTCGCGCCATCGGGTAAATCGTAGACATCGTAGAAATCCCCCGAGACGCGCGACAGCGGCCGATAAGCCACACACCAGCGGAGATGACGCCCGGCATGCGTCATCGGCAGAATGCTGCGCTGTATTTCTTCACCTAAAATCAGATCACCTTCAAGGTCGAAATTGACCTTTTCGAGATGCAGCAGAGTATCTTCGAGCGCGCGTGTCTTTTCAGCGAGGGCAAGGCGCATCTCATTGAAGCGGTAGCCAAGCTGGTCAAGTTCGTCGAAACGTTTACCCGCTTGAAAATCACCCGAAAAATCGCCGCGCGCGATGCGATCGGTCGATTTTTCGAGCACACGTAGGCGGCGCAGAAAGACCATATAGATAAACCAGGCGAGAAAGGCCTGCATCAGTAAGGTAACGGCAAGAATAATGGCGCTCAGGCGCAGAAGGCGGTCGAATGCTTCGCGAATCGACTCGAGGAGTACCCCGCAATGAACAACGGAAAGTGTACTACCTTTGTACGGCACATAAACGCCAGCAGAAAAATCTTTCTGCGACAGATCGGTGTAGAACAGGCGCTGTTCTGATTCATAGAGCCGCATCGCTTTGAGCGCCGAAGCAGATACGACGCCGTCCATGCGACCATCCGCCCCGATGATTTTGCAGCCGCTGAGTTTCGCTTCAGAACCTTCCCCGGCACCCTGCGCGACCTTAAGCAGGTAAGCTTCGTCGCCCTTGGCCTTCGAGAGTGCGGCTACGATACGCAGTGCGGCGTTTTCGGCGATGAGCAGGCCGTTGCGACTCAGCTGGTCTATTTGTCCGGTGCCGACGAACACGTAAATAGCCGAAATATCGAGCGCGGTGATCGCAAGAAATACGGAAAATATTTTCGTGACAATCGAGATCCGGCGCTTCGGCGCCGGTTCAGCCTTTGAGTGCATCGGAAAGCGTCGGGAAAATTTTGATGACGTGCGAAAAACCGAGCAGGTCGTAGACCTTTTTCACGTCTTCGGTCGGCGCGGCGACTCGCACCTCAAATCCTTTGGGTTTAAGCACCGAATGTGCCTTGACCGTGACTCCGATGCCGGCAGAACTGATGAATGTCACTTTCGACATATCGAGCACGATATTGCATTCAGGGTTTGCCGTAGCCATGTCGAGTTCGAGTTTGAGCACCGCGCTGCCTGCGGTGTCGAGACGGCCCTCGAGCTGATAAATAGCTTCTTTATCTGTATTGCGTTTGCTGACCCTGATGCTCATACTATATCCTTTGCAGGTTCGTGTTATTCGGATGCTGCAGCTTCACCCGGTGCCACAGGTTATGTTGTTGAATAAAGCGGTACATCTTTTCTTCAAGATGGTCGAGATCTTCGCGGTATGGCAGGCCGAGGTCGTCCTGAAAAGTGATCACATAAGTCGTTATTCCGCGCACGGCAGTCCTGATATCCATCTTTTCGACAGATCGCGAGATAGACTGAAATAACCTGACCGCAAGCCGCGAGCGCATGTCTTTTTTGAAATCCGCATTGTCGTCAGTTATGCGCGCGATGATATTGTCGACGTCGTCGCGGTGTGCAACCTCAGGAAAATTGCAGAATCTCCCGGTATACTGCGCAAGCAGATAACTCAGCTGAGATTCGTCACCGCGTGCGTATGCCAATTCGATGCGGTTGTAGAGTTCGCGCGCCTCACGGTTGAGATTTTCACGCTGCGAAGTTGTGAGCGAATGTGAAACAACGACCTGCACATCATCGTGCGATTCAAAAACCACTTCTGCGGCGGCGATCACTTCTTTAGAAAGTGTTGCCTGCAGATTTTTCAGCGGATACTCGAACGCCTTGAAGAACTCGTAGGCGAAAGTGGTTTTGCGCAACCCTGCCTCAGTCTGCAAATCGAGCAAAAAATTGTTCATCGTGCCGACGAGCTGGTGGTGGTCTGCGTCAAAACATAGCTGATGAAAAATATGCCGGTAAATATTGGCGACGATACGCCACTCGCGCAACCGGCGCTGTATCTCGAGGTTCTTATGCAAACCATCATGTTGCTCGTTGTCTTTGCGACCGAAATAAAGCTGCAGCGGCTTCATGATGTGTTCTTCGGCGACAGCAAAACCTTTCTGATGCGCCCAGTTGAGCAACATGATGAAATTGTCGATCTGGTGCAGGGGGATCTCAGTCATGAACGCGCCAATTACCGGGCAGGTGAACTGACGCCGCCAAGCGAAATGCCGAGACAACAAAATTTTTGTCCGGTTTTTTACCCCTGAGGCTCTACCTGACAAATGGACCTCAACAGGCTCAAGAACCTCGCCCTTTCGGAAACGGGTTTCGTGTTCGACCCGTCGACGGGCAACACGTTTACCCTGAACGATTCCGCGATTTTTATACTAAAATCACTCAGAGACGGCAGCACGGCGCCTGACATCGCGCGGCAATTAACCGCCGAGTTTGACGTCAGCGACACGCAGGCGGGCGACGATGTCACCGACGCGCTGCTGCAACTGAAAGAAGCAGGGCTCGTAGGCGGGGTACGCTGATGCGCTCTGGCAATCAAAACCTCACCGTGTGCGTGACCGGACTCAACGCAGCCGATAGCCCTGCACCCGGTGTCGCAGTACTACGCTCGCTTTGTGAATCACCGCTAAAGCTGAGAAACATAGGCATTGCTTACGGCGTGCTTGATGCGGGTAATTATATGGCAGATCTGGTCAACGCCTGTTATCTCGCGCCTTATCCGAATACCGGGCCGCAGGCACTGCTCACGCGCATCAGCGAAATCCACAAACAGGAAAAGATCGATGTCATTCTGCCGACGCTCGATTCAGAATTGGATAACTACATTCAAATCGAATCAGAGCTGCGCTATCTGGGTATTCGCATGCTGTTACCGCAGAAAGACAGTCTCGCGATGCGCGACAAACCGACCCTATCGGAGAAAATTCCAGCCGACATTGTCAAAACTCCACAAACTCTGCGTGTCAGCGACGTCGCGGCCTTGCGCGAAGCGTGTGAGAACCTCGGCTTTCCACTGCTCGTGAAAGGTCAGTACTATGAAGCATACGCGGCGCATGCCCCCGAAGAGGCCGTTGGCTGGTTCTATAAGCTCGCATCACAATGGGGAATTCCCGTTATTGCACAAAAGATGATCCGCGGCGAAGAGTGCAACGTGGCCGGTATTGCCAAGCGCGGCAAACTGTACGGTGCCGTGGCGATGAAAAAACTCTTTCTCACTGACAAAGGCAAAGCATGGTCAGGCGTCACGATACGCAACGAGAAGATTCTCGATATCACGCGCAGGTTGATCCGCTTGCTGAACTGGGACGGGGGTTTTGAACTTGAATTTATCGTCGAAAACGGCAGCGATGAAATTTCTCTCATCGAAATGAATCCGCGTTTTCCCGCGTGGATTTATCTCGCAACCGCCGCGGGCATCAACATGCCGGCGATGAACATTGCGCTCGCGATGGGGCGCAACATCGAACCATGCAGCGACTATAAAGTCGGTATGGTTTTTGTCCGCCACAGCCGGGATGAAATTGTACCGATGCAGCAGATCGAATCGCTGTCGACAGCGGGGCAGGTATCGCATCGCACTGCAAGCAGAGAGGTAGCATGAAAATTAATAATCCCCCGCCAACCGAAGGGGCGCCGGCCGGTGCTCGCAAGCCATATTCAAGACCGGTGATACGCAAACAATATATGGGCGCGGCAAACAAGTTCGGCTCGCTGGCTGTGCCTGACAGTGTAACGCACATTGACGGGGTGCCGATCGACGCGCTGGTGAAGCAATTCGGTTCACCATTGTTTGTTTTTTCGGAAAACACCTTGCGCCGCAAAGTACGCGAACTCAATCAGGCATTTTCATCGAGGTATCCGGCGTTTCAGGCGGCTTGGTCTTACAAAACAAACTATCTCGATGCGGTCTGTAATGTCTTTCATAGCGAAGGCAGTTGGGCCGAAGTTGTTTCGGGTTTCGAATACCTCAAGGCGAGGCACAATGGCATTCCCGGTAACCGCATTATCTTCAATGGGCCGAACAAACCCTACGAAATTCTCAAGCAGGCGGTGAGCGAAGGCGCGCGAATTCACGCCGATCATCTCGATGAAATACATGATCTGAAGCGCATCGCCGCAGAACTCAATCGCCCGGTAGAAATCGCCCTAAGGTTGAATCTCGACACCGGCCTCGTACCGCAATGGAGTCGCTTCGGCTTTAACCTCGAAAGTGGTCATGCGCTCGAAGCGGCGAGAATGGCTGTGGGCCACGGAGGGGTAGCGATTTCCAACGGAAATCGCAACGTCGGCGGACGCACGGATGCGCAAAAGACGACCGCAGCCCATTCGACGAGCTCTGGGCAAACCAGTTCAGTGAACGGAGGACATGATGGTCCCTGCCTGAAGATCATCGGTGTGCATTGCCACATCGGTACATTCGTCTACGAAACGGCCCCCTATAAACGGGCCGCAGAAAAAGTCAGCGCATTCTATAAACAACTGCGCGATGAACTCGGTCAACCGCTCAAATACATCGATCTCGGTGGCGGATTTCCCTCGCATAACAAACTGAAGGCGCACTACAAGATCGATAACTCGTGGATTCCGGCTTTCGACGCCTACGCAGAGGTAATCTGCGAAGCTCTCTACGCGTCATTTCCGGGTGAAACTCCGCCGCAGCTTTTTCTCGAAACAGGGCGCGCGCTCGTCGATGAAGCGGGTTTTCTCATTTCTTCAGTTGCGGGAAATAAAACACTCGCGAACGGACAACGCGCGCTGATTCTCGATGCAGGCGTTAATCTTCTTTATACATCCACCTGGTACGACCTGAAAATTTCACCGACGCAATACTATTCGGGCACTTGGGAAGATGTTATTGTCTACGGCCCATTGTGCATGAATATCGACGTGGTGCGCGAACGCGCTTTATTACCCAATCTGCACCGCGGCGAGCAGGTGGTGATTCACCCGGTGGGGGCCTACAATGTTACGCAGGCAATGCAATTCATTGAAATGAAACCCGCCGTCGTCATGATTCGACAAAACACATCGCAGCCAAACTCTCCGCAAACAGAAGTCTCACTGATCAAACGCCGCGAGACGATGCAAGACCTCGTGGCGCTCGAAACGCCCGCGTAGAGGGGGTATCAGTGATCCATTCACTGTTAGGCAGTTATTCAAGCATTCTGTTCAGCGACCGGCGCCTGATCGGCACTCTCACGCTGGCGAGCACCTTTTTCAATATCAAAGCCGGTATATTCGGCATCTTAGCCGTTTTGCTCGCAAACCTGACCGCGTCATTACTCGGGGTGCACCGCGATAAGGTGCGCAAAGGACTCATCGGCTTCAACGCGCTACTATTGGGTCTGTCGTTCAGCTATTATTACGCATTTAACCCTGCGACGCTGCTGATTCTATTTATCGCGGTCGTACTGCTGGTGTTCATGAATATTGCGCTCGATCATATATTCGGCTATTTCTTTAACTTGCCCGCGCTCTCGATTCCGTTTGTGGTCGTGAGTACGATAAGCTTTCTCGCCTTTTACAATTATGACTCCGGTGCGCTGCAAAAGCCCGAAGCGCTCGCCATCGACCGATTTTTTCCCGACGTGCACCGTTATGTTCTCTATTATCTGAAATCGCTCGGCGCCATTTTTTTTCAATCTAGTCCCTGGGCTGGGCTTACCATCATGCTCGCGCTGGCCATTTCGAGCAGGCTTGCTTTGCTTCTGTCATTGATTGGCTTTTTCACCGGAGTGTTTTTTCATGAGACGCTGAAAGGTGATATGAACGACCTCACGGGCGGTCTCGTCGCATTCAACTACATATTGACCGCAATCGCGATCGGTGGAATTTTTGTCGTGCCGGGTTACGCTTCGTTCAGCGTCGCCGTCTTGGCAACACTGGCGACGGCGACCGTCGCATCGTTCGTGAAGATCTTTTTTATCAGTTTTAATATGCCGGTGCTGACCCTGCCGTTTACTCTCGTTACGTTACTCTTTCTTTATTGTATCAAACTGCTGTATAATAAGAAATTGCGCCCTGTCGATTTTCTTCCGGGATCACCCGAACACAATATTGATTATTTTCTATCGCGGCAGGGGCGTTTCGGCGACCTGCAGAATCTCGATGTCCGCCTGCCGTTTTGGGGCAAATGGCGAGTCACGCAGGGCTATGACGGCGAATACACGCACCGCGCCGAATGGTATGCGAGCCTCGATTTTATGGCGCTATCTGAAGAAGGTGGTTCGTTTCGCCGTAACCAGCGCGCGAGCATCGATGACTATTACACATTCGGTCTACCCGTACTTGCTGTTGCCGCAGGAACAGTGCGCAAGGTCGTGCAACATCTCGACGATAACCCACTCGGTGAGATGAATACGCGCGAAAACTGGGGAAATCTCGTTCTGCTGCAGCACGGCCCTGCTCTTTTCTCGCTCGTGTGCCATTTGAAAAAGAATTCTGTGACAGTACGGGAAGGCGACTATGTTGCCGCTGGTACTCGTCTCGCGCTTGCGGGAAATTCAGGCCGCTCGGCAGAACCACACGTCCACCTGCACTTTCAGACAACCCCCGAAATCGGCAGCGCCACCGTGCCCGTCGCGTTCACGCAGTACCTGCGCTACAACGGCAATATACAGATGGTGTTCAGCAGCACACCGAACGAAGGTGAGATCGTCGCTAACCTTGTGCCCGATTTTGAATTGCGGAATTTTTTCTCTCTCGCCCCCGGGCAACAGATGCGTGTCGCCCTGCAATCCAATGCCGATGACACCGTATACGAAGAGTGGGATACCAAAATAGACTTTCTCGGCACCCGTTATGTAGAAAACTCTGCCGGTGACAGAATGTATTTTACTGCTGCCAGTGACTGGTTTGCCGCGCTCGACTACACCGGCAGCCGGCATAGCGCTCTCTATTATTTATTCATAGCATACTACCGGGTGCCCTATGCTGCCAGCTCTTTTGCGTGCGCAGAACGCATCTCACACCGATACTTCGGCGGCTTTTTTTCGCGCGCGCTGCGCGATTTATTGCAACCATTCACCCAACGGGCGGCCTTTCTCTGGCAGTCGCTGCCCGCAGAAAAGGCCGGCGCTCCGCTGAATTTTTCCGTTTCTGCCGGCGACCGCACGTTGATGCGTGTCAGCGCGCAGCCCACCGGCAATTTCCCCGGCATCGTAACCATCGACAATTCGGGAGTCCAATGCAAAATTTTTGCCGCCTGATTGCTCTGTCGGTGCTCTCTTCGCTGACGG
>JAEUSA010000235.1 GCA_016788945.1 Leptospiraceae bacterium | reverse complement strand
ATTACCACGGCGTATTACGTGTTGGCTTTGCCACTGACGGCGCGTTACCGCGGTAACCTCGTCATCTATTCCGGTGTCGCGCTGAGTTGCGTTGCTTTTGCGGCTACCTTTATCGCGCATCACAATGTCGTTTTGCTTTTTTCTGTTTTGGCGGTGTTTGGTTTCGCTACAGGATTATTCGTGATTCCGGTTGTGGCGCGCGTGGCCGATGCAGTTGCCGAGAGTAAATCAGAGTCTTACGGCGTGGCATTTTCTTCCGGGCAATGGGCGTATACACTTGGTATGTTCATCGGACCCGTCGCGAGCACCCATCTCGCGGAACATTTTTCATATTTTCATTCAGCGCTGATGCTTGCGGCGCTGCCTATATTGTTGCTCCTGTTCTTGCGGCGCATTGGCTGACGATGTACAGGCCATGCGAAAATCAGAATTGTACTTCAAGCGCCAGCAGCGCGGCCATACCCTGGTAGAACAAGCCGCCCTCGGTACGTTTGCTGCCGAAAAAGCCGTTCACGAGCATTTGTAATTCAAAACGATCATTAATTTTGTAGATCAGCTCACCGGCAGTCATGCCCGACCCATCGCTGAGCATTACGCTCGTGTACGCCGCGGCCTCCCATTTATTCGAGCGAAAAAACTCGGGGTCGGCAAGGCGCATAAAGGCGTAGTGCTGGCCCATGGAAAGATAGTTGAAATTGAGGTTTGCAGAAAGCAAAAACAACCGGTACGGATTTCCCTGTGGTAAAACAAAAGCCGAACTGGCGTAACGCGCATTGGCAAGTTCAAGGCCGTTGTACAGAGTATTGAGCCGTGATGGCGAATATCCTTCGCCATTATGATAATACTCGGCAGACAGGTTCAGCTTATTCTCGAAAGTATATTGCGCACCGATCAGGCCACGCAGGTACCAGGTATCATCGGGGCGGTTTTCAAAGCTATACAGTGCGGGTGCGACAATGTTACCCGCAAAATAGGTATCTTCCGATAACTTGACAGGGTCGAGCAAAGAACTGCCGCGCTGCAGGCGAGCTTCGCCGTGCAGTTCGAGCGCTTCGCCCAATACCTTTGCCAGCGAAAGGCCGACGTTATGGCGACGCTGATAGAAGTAGTGCAGCGAAATATCAAAACCGCCGGCGAATTGATACACCTTCAACCAATGCGCGGCGTTGCGGTTAAACTGTGTCAGCCGGTCGATTTCGGTACGCAGCTTCGCGTCTTCGGCACTGCTGACGCCGATTTCGGGTACGTAAGTGTAAGAAGCGGCACCCCCCTTCCATAAAAACTCATTACGGAGCAGAATGGAGCCCTCACGGTTCTTGATGCGGTAACGGTTATCAAAATTTGCGCCCGGTAACGTTGTCGGGTTCGCCAGAAAATCCACCACGTTGCGCGAATAGCCGACACCGTCGGTGATGTTGCGGCGCCCGAGGGTGATGAGCCAGAACTCGCGCGGCCGCACATTGAAGTAGAGTTCTTTGAGAAAATTGCGCGCATCGGCGATCTGCGGTTTTGCAATCGTCGGCTCGCTGCCTTCATGTTGTAGATAAAGAAATGTGTCGGCAATGACGAGTTCACCGAT
Organism: Leptospiraceae bacterium; assembly: GCA_016788945.1. Classification (GTDB taxonomy): domain Bacteria; phylum Spirochaetota; class Leptospiria; order Turneriellales; family Turneriellaceae; genus Turneriella. Next base: position 3,798 of record JAEUSA010000235.1, on the reverse strand, counting down.
CGGGTTCACACCGCCGCCTTTGATCAGCGGAATTTTGGCGTCGACGCTCGCTAACACGCGGTTCTGTAGGCGGGGAAATCCGAGAATATCGTCGGGGTTGAGCAGAGAGTCGCTGCGCTTTAGGCCGATGCCGGGCTCTTCACGCAGCAGAAAATGCCATTGCGACTTTATTTCGTCTTCGTCAGTTGCCTCTTCTGCCGCAAAGACCGCCGCGCCGCAGCAGAAGAGACACAGCGCGAGTAGGCGGCGCACCTGTTACCTCAGATCGGGCAGAGCTGATTGCTGAAAAATGCTGTCGGGAAACGATTTTGTGCCCATCGAAGTGTAGTGGATTTCACTCTTCCATTCGGGTTTGATGCCGTCGACGATGTAGACGACCGTCGGGCGTGTGGCTCCGGCGACCTGTTTGTAGCCTTTGTACGTGGCGTATTTCAGCGGTTTACCCGAAACAGCGAAGAACGTGGCTTTAATCGGCCGGTAGGTACCGTGTTCCACCCAGTAGTGAATGCGGTTGTAGCTCACTTTCGTCTTCGCCGTCAATTCGATCAGATAACAATCTTTGCCCTCGACCGTCTCATGTGCTTTGATAATTTTTGCATGGTAGTCTTCTGCATAGTTGACCCGTGCCACGTCGGCATTAGAGACGTCGCCGATCAGTCGCTGCTGCGGCGAGATACGAAAAGTGCGTTTTGAGCCGGGGATATACATCCAAAGATCGTCGTTCACCATCAGCATTGCTTTGCCTTTTTCGCGTGGTGGATTTACAAATTTCACAACAGAGGTCGTGCGGTCTTTTACATAGGTCTCTAGGAAAATTTCTTGCTCGGCCTGATCGGGCCGTTGCGAGATTACTTTGATCTTCATGCGGAAAGACCCCGCGGGCCCCCGCACCGCGTCTGCCTTGGCGACAATACCGTCTGCGCTTTCGGCACTGAGCGTGCCGAAAGCGCAGACGGTGATACAGGCTAAAGCCAACAATCGTTTCATAAATTCTCCTTATACGTGTCGTAGTGCGTCGACGACGCGCAGTTTCGCCGCCTTCATCGCCGGATAAATCGACGCAACAAAGCTTGAGACCAGAGCAATCATAAAACCGATGGCAAAGCTCGAAGGGTAAAGCCGCAGTTGCAGCAGAAAACCCTCGCTGCTACCGGGTGGCGGTGGCAGCAGTATTTTCGCATGGTTGACGATTACCCCGACGGCGCCACCGAACAGCATGCCGATTGCCCCACCGATGAGGCCCAGCATGATACCTTCGATGACAAACAGTTTAACGATCGAACCCCCTTCGGCGCCCATCGCCCTGATTGTGCCTATCTCTTGCACGCGTTCGAACACCGACATCGTCAGCGTATTGACGATCGAAAAAACCACCACAAAAACAATAATCGTCGCGATGACCATGAACATGCCACCTAAAAATACCATCACCTGTTTGTAATAATCGGCAAGTTCATGCCACGATACCATTTCAAGGTCATAACCTTTTGCGGCGAACGCGGCTTCGAGATCTTGCCGCGCCTTTGCCGTCATATCGGTGTCTTTGAGCATCACGACGAGTTTTAGCACGTCTTCGGTCGCCGAGAAGCGCTTGGCATCGGCAAGTGGCATGATAGCAGCAACCTTGTCATACTCTTTTGACACTGTGGAGAAGCATCCTTTCCAGACAAGATCCGTAGCGTTCAGTGCTCCGATGGCGCTGGCCCCCATCAGACTCAGCAGATCGCCTTCTGCGACACCGAGCGCATCGCACAGTTCGTTACCGAGCAACACAGAACCGACCTCCTGCCCTGTGAGCGCCTGGCCCCGACGCACTTTGAGTGCGCTGCTGCGGCCGTCGTCAAGCATCGACATGCGCTGTTCGGCTTCAACTTCGATGCCTGTGGCGATGAAGTTATAGGACTGGCCGCCTTTGGTGATGAGACCATTGAGTTCGAGTCGTGCAGTAACGACCTTCAGTCTATCGCCGAGAGTGTCTGCAATCGTCTTCTTGATATCTTCAGAATTCGCTATCAGATAAGCAAAGGGATTCATCCCTTTGGAGGCGCGGTAACCCTTTTTGTAGATCTGCAGATGGCCAAGCTGTGAACGGATATACATTTCGCGCAGACCCCAGTCGGCGAAATTTCTATAGCCGTCAAAATCAATGATCGCGGCAGAGCCGAGTACAATCGATGACAGAGTTAATAATGTGCGCCTGCGGTTACGGAACACATTTCGAAACGCGATCTTGACGCTCGTCGGAATACGAAATTTTTTCATGCTATTTCCCCTTGCGGCGCGCCGAGGCCGTCTTTTTGGCAGCGTGGTCGTGTTCAATTTTGCCGTCATGAATGCGTATCGTTCGCCGCGCGAACGACAACACATCGGGATCATGCGTCGCGAAGATAAACGTCGTTTTGTAGATGTCGTTCATCTGCTGCATGAGCCGCAGAATAGATTTGCCGGTTTCAGAATCAAGGTTGGCCGTCGGTTCATCAGCCAGCACGATACGCGGTCGTGTCACGAGTGCACGGGCTATCGCCACACGCTGGCGTTGCCCTCCCGAGAGCTGGTTCGGTCTGTGGTGCATATGAGGGGTGAGCCCAACCTGTTCGATGATTTGGCGCACCCATTCATCGCGTTCGGCTTCAGGAGTTTTTTTGAGTATCAACGCATACTCCACATTCTCATAAACAGAAAGTACGGGTATCAGGTTGAACGCCTGAAAAATGAAGCCGATATTATCTCGCCTAATCTCCGCGAGTTCTTTTTCATTCTTGTGCGCCGTGTCGTGACCGCACACCGCGACGCTGCCAGAACTCGCGAGATCGATGCAACCAAGCAGGTTAAGCAGCGTACTTTTGCCCGAGCCCGACGGCCCCATGATGACAGTAAATTCGCCTTCGGCGATCTTCAAATCGACGCCGCGTAACGCCTTCACTTCATATTCGCCGAGCGGGTATGTTTTGTGGACGGCCTGCAGATCAACAACAGGAGTACTCATGTATACACTGTACACATTAAGCGGTTGGCCCGTCAACGAATATTCCGGTTCCGAGATGCATGAAGGCGTTCATAAAAATAGAGCGGAACCCGTCTTCGTTCGTTTCTAACATTTGCCCAAGGTAGAGAGAAGCGAGACCGTGGCTCATGGCCCAGATCGATTTTGCCATTCCTTCCGCATCACCCGATTTAAGAAACCCCTCACGCATGCCTTCATTGACCCGATCGATCAGAAACTGGTAGGTTTGCCTGGCGCGCGCGTCGATTTCGGTAGGTAGTTCGACTTCGGCGAAAATGTCGGGCGCCATAAAGATCACCTTGAAAAACTGCGGATTTTCGAGTGTGAAGTCGAGAAAAGCCTGGCCTGCGAGTAGCAGTCGTTCTGAGGCCGTTTTTCCCGCGAGTGCTCGCAGCTGGTATTCACCGAACAAGGTAAAACCGCGGTCGACGAGTGCGATCAATACGGCGTCTTTGTTTCTAAAATGCCGGTACAGGGCCATCGGGGTTAATCTCAGCTCACGCGCAATGCGGCGCATGCTCAGGGCTTTTAATCCGCCGCTGAGATAGAGTTTTATGGCGGCATCGAGAATGCCTTCACGCGAGGTGTTCTTTTTGTGGCGCACCGAAGTGGCAGATATTGCAGCTTGTATACGCTGTATACAACTTGTGGGTTTTTTACGGGTGCGGGCGCGTTTTGTGGGTACGCGGCGAACGGGGCAGCCGCCACAATAATTCCATACTCATGAAAACCGCAGGCAGCGAAGCGCTTTAGCAGCGGTTTTTTCCTAAAAACCGCGAGGCTTGCGGTTTTCT
>JAEUSA010000222.1 GCA_016788945.1 Leptospiraceae bacterium | reverse complement strand
ATATGTCCGACATCACAACAATGGAGGAATATATGAAAAAGACTTTGATGGCAGTTTTCACGCTGGGGGTACTCGTAACGGGTGCCTATGGTATCGAGGTTATACAAGGCGACCTCAAGCCGCAGGGATGCGAGCCGATCGCAGAGATTCGCGCCGGCGATGTGTTCAACAGACATTCGAAAGACATCGCCCGCCAATCGGTTATCGACGATGCGGAAAAACTGGGCGCTCACAAGGTGAGCGTTGAATTGTTCACGCATGTGCATCCCAAGCTGGGCAAGGACTATACTGCGCGAGCCATAGCTTATAAGTGTAGCAAATAGATCGGCAGGGGTAACCCCGCCCTACGGGGCGGGGGATATGGGGCTGTCGCGACCTACCGCGCAGCCCCAAAAAATACCATAAACTACGTAGACGGCTTTTTGGCTCATAAGGAGCTGACATTGTATCTTAACCGGACATGCATCGCGAAAAGAGGCACATTTTTTCGCTGGTATTGATCCTCAGTGTCGCGTCGCTGCTGACGGGCTCAATCTCTGCCCTCGTGTTTTATCGCACGGCAATTCAGGAGAAATCTTCTTTATTACTGACCGAAGTGCAAAATCTGGCCCGGCTTATCAGCGCCGTAGCCAAATTCGACCGGGGTACGTTTGCGAACCCGGCGAAGGCTGCTCAAGCAACGCTGAGTCAGGTTCAGGATGCCTTCAGGAAACAAGAAGCCGTCGGTGAAACCGGCGAGATAATGCTCGGTCGCAAAGAAGATAAGAAGATCATCATTTTTCTGCGCTACCGCGATCATCAGATCAACGACAACATTGTGATTCCGTACGACAAGGCACGGTCTGAAGCCATGACGCTTGCTCTCACCGGTGCTACAGGCGTTGGGGAGTTCATCGATCTTACAGGCGAGCGCGTACTTGCGGCCTATACCTATGTTCCTGAGTTGGGTACGGGGCTCGAAATCAAAATGGCGATGGCCGAAATTCAGCGCCCTTATCTCGTGAGCGGAGTGCTGATCGCGGGAGCGAGCAGTGTGGTGATTCTCGCCTGCATTTTTTTATTCGTGCGTATCAGCCGGCCCGTATTGCAAGAGCTCGAAAAGCACCGCATGCTGACCGAAGCCGTCGTCGACTCCGCACAGGATATTATTTTCACGATTGATGCACGCGGTTTTATTCGCCTGATGAACCCCGCTGGGGTGCAGAACTTGGGATATGAACGCACTGAAATAGAGGGGCGGGATTTTGCGCTGCTATTCGACGTACACGACGATGCAACGGTTGCCGTGATTTCGGCAATAAGAGAGCAGCATTTAAACATTGCTCCCGACAGTATTGTGCTGTTAAGGCGAAAATCGGGTTCGGTTTTTCCTTCGAGTATCACCTGCGGGCAGATGCGCCTCGCAGAAAGTACGCAGACGACTATTGTGCTGCATGACCTCACCGCACTGAAAGAAGCGGAAAGTATGATTCGGCGTCTGACGCACAAAATGATTGAAATCAAAGACCGCGAGCAGGATGAAATATCGCGCGAACTGCATGACACGTTAGGCACGAGCCTCGTCTGGCTCAAATTGCAGGTGCAACGCCTTTTTGGCGGTCGGTCAGAAGATACTGAGGTGAAAAATTTGTTGTACAGTTTTGATGAGACGATCGACACGACGCGCAACCTGTCACACAGTCTGAGTCCGATTGCCATCGAGAAGCTGGGGCTTGCAGTGATGCTGCATAGGCTGGTGGAGCGCGCGGAAAAAATTGGCAGTGCACATGTCAGCCTCAACATCGGCAATTTGGAACGCCGGTTCAGCGCTAAAGAAACATTCCATATTTTCCGCATGATGCAAGAGGCACTCAATAACGCAGTACGCCATGCGCAGGCGACCGAGATCAAGATCGAGGGTTATCCAAAGGGTGACAAACTGGTGTTCCGTGTTACCGATAATGGGGTCGGTTTTGACCCACCGGCACAGCACGAAGGGCTCGGCCTATCACTGATTGCCGAACGTGCACGGTTATTGAATGGTAAGGCGCATTTTCTGTCAGAAAAGAATAAAGGTACCGAGGTAACGATTGAACTCCCCCGGGCCTAAATACCGCCTCATACTGGCCGACGACCATGCCGTTTTCCGTGAGGGAATCAAACGCATGCTTGAAGATTCGGGACAATTCGTTGTCGTCGCGCAGGCGGGTGACGGCAATTCGCTGCTTGAGCGTGCTCAGGCGGTGCCGCACGACCTCATACTGACAGATTTGTCGATGCCCGGTGCAAACGGTTTCGAGGCGATCGAAAAATTGCGTAAACTTTTGCCTGAGTCGAAGATTGTTGTGCTATCGATGCACAAAGACCGCGACCTGTTCAAGAAGGCATTGCAGGCAGGCGTCAACGGGTATATTCTGAAAGAAGATGTGTTCGAACAGATGACGCACTGCCTGAAGACGGTGATATCGGGAGAAAATTCGTATTCTCCGCGCATGACGAACTTTATCGCCACGGACTATGCGCGCACCGGCATGGATGAACTGGCTTATGAAATACTCACCAAACGCGAACAAGAGATTCTGCGCCTGCTGGGGCGCGGACAGAGCAACAAAGAAATAGCGGAATTTCTCGATCTCAGCATTCGCACGGTCGAAACGCACCGCGCAAGCATCATGCGCAAGATGGATTTTCGCAACATACAGGAACTCGTCACGTATTGTATCAAGAATCTTCCCGCAGAAAATTAGGAAAACACATGTTAAAGAAAATCTTTGTTGCATTGACGACTTGTGCGCTCTTTGCCGGCCTTGCCGCGCAGCAAGGCGAAATTCAGAGTGTAGCAGGGGCAAAAAAGCCCGTGCAATTCGGGCTTTTCGTCGATACCTATTATGCCAGCAGCATTCTTTTGCCGGCGTCGCGCGACAGACAATACCTGACGCAGATCGCGCGTGACAGGGAATTTAACATCAATCTTGCGCACATCGAAGCCGTGGTCGACCAAGACCGTGTGCGCGGCAGGCTGGCGTTGCAATATGGAACCTCGGTCAATGCAAACTACCAATACGAAACCACCACCGAGCGCTATTCAAACCAGCTGTCGGTACGCAACCTGCAAGAGGCTTATGCGGGTTACCGACTCTTTGACAAGTTATGGCTCGACGCAGGTATTTTTTTCGGGCACATCGGCTTTGAAAGCTGGATCTCACACAACAACTGGAATTATTCACGTGCGCTGAATCTCGATAACGTGCCGTACTATGCGACAGGTGCGCGGCTGAGTTATGAACCCACACCGGCGCTGACCTTGCAACTGCACGTGCTCAATGGTTGGCAAACCATCACGAGCACGAACCGCGACAAAAGTTTCGGCACGCAGGTATCGTACGAATTTTCCAAGCAGTTTAAAGTGGTGCACAATGCATTCGCCGGCAACGTCGCACCGGACGACAGCACGACACAATACCGCTTTTACAGCAACCTGATTCTGCAGTATACGCCGCTGACAGTGCTGCAATTTGCCATGTCTGCGGATGTCGGGGCGCAAAAAAATGCCGCCGATAACGGGTATCGCCAGTGGTATACCGGTGCCGTCTACGCGCGTTACCTTTTTGCCCCGCAGTTTGCGACGGCAGTGCGCCTCGAATATTTTATCGACCGCGATCAGGTAATGATCGCCACGGGTACCGAGAACGGTTTTCAGACGGGTGGGGTGACCGCCAATTTCGATTTTATGCCAGAAGATGCCTACCGGCTGCGTTTCGAATACCGTAATTTCTTCAGCAAAAACAGCGTATACCGCTATGGCGATGGTCTGCGCCCGCAAGAGCACATCGTCACTCTCGCGGCAAGCCTGAAACTTTAGGCGCTGTTTGGGGTCGGTTGGGTGCGGGCGCGTTTTGTGGGCTCTTGAGACTTGCGAACGGTTCAGCCTCATCGTGCATAGAAAACCGCAAGCCTCGCGGTTTTTAGGAAAAAACCGCTGCTAAAGCGCTTCGCTGCTTGCGGTTTTCATGAGTATGCTATTATTGTGGCGGCTGCCCC
>JAEUSA010000219.1 GCA_016788945.1 Leptospiraceae bacterium | reverse complement strand
TGGATAACCCCCAATTTAGCTACCGTACCCTGCACATCGCCGGCACGGTCGGCAAAGGTAGTGTGACCACCTTTCTTGCGCGTGCGTTGGCTGCTCTCGGCTTACGCACCGGAGCTTATTTGTCTCCGCATTTTGTCAGCCTGCGAGAACGCATCACCATAAACGGCGGGCCGATCGGCGCAGACGATCTCACAAACGAATGGCTGGCATTGGGGCGCCAACAGAATATTGGCCAACTATCGTTTTTTGATGCCATGACAGCGCTCGCCTTCGCGCATTTTCATCGCCGCGGCTGCCACTGGGCAGTGATCGAAACCGGCCTTGGCGGCAGGTTTGATTCGACGAATAACTTGCTCGCACAGGCGGCAATCATCACCCGCATCGGTTATGATCATCGGCAACTGTTGGGCGATACGCTGACGGCAATTGCCGGAGAAAAAGCAGGCATCATTCGGCAGGGACAAAACGTTTATACTTTTCCGCAGGCAGACGAGGTCATGCAGGTACTCATTGGCACCTGCAATCGTGAAGGCGCACGACTGATTGTCATCACCCCTGAGGGTGAAGATTTTATGCAGCAAAACCTCGATTTTGCACTGCAGGTCATCCACAACGAATTAGGATTAACCGCTGCAACTGCGGCCAGCATTGCCCATGAGGTCGATCGCCCGATTTTCGGCCGCTTTACCGAATTGCAGCATTCACCGCGAATCGTCTTCGACGGCGCGCATAACGCGCCGGCAATGTATGCACTGGCGGCGATTGTTAATCGACAGCCTGAATCCGATTGCAACATTTTTCTCAATACAATGCAAGAGCGGGACATTGCAGAATTTTGCGGCATTCTGAAGCAACAGATAATAAAGAATGTTCGCCTGTTTCTTTTTCCGATGCCGCAACCGCAATATTATGCAGCGGCAATGGTTTCGCCTGCGTTGGCCACGCCCGATATGAGTGAAATCCACACAATGTTAAGAGCCCCTAAGCAACTACATATTTTTACCGGCAGTATGGGCATTTTCGCCGAACTCCACAAACAAATTACTTATGTATAAGACAATATTTAGCCTATGCTTACTGCTGATGGCGGGCACTCACAGCAGCGTGTTTGCCGGCGAAATCGACACCGCGCTGGCGGAAAAAGATCACGACCGCGTCATCGCTATCTTCGCGGTTGCAAAACTCAGCGAAGCGGAAATTGACCGCATCAATGCCTGGCTCGGCAATGAAAAAGAAAAATACCGTAAGAGATATACACGGGCGATTCGTGAAAAGGCTACCGAAAGTATTGCCGCTGGCAGGCATTTGCACAGCGAATTGCTGCGCCTAATTAAGGGCAATCTTGTTGAAGACGACTTGGATTATACGGTCACATGTATTGAGGCGGCCGCAACCAGCAAAAACCCCGATCTGATTTATGTCATCGCACCTTTTCTTGTGCATCCGCAATCGCGCCTACGCGCCGTGGCGAACAATGCTGTGGCAGCCAAACGCGACGAACGCGTCTATCCGCTCGTCGGGCAATTGCTCGCGGGTGAAAATGCGATCGATAAGGTATATGCAATGGAAACCCTGCTGGCGCTCAAAGATGAGAGGGCCGTGCCGCTCTTACTTCTACAACTTTCTAACCCGAACAAAAATGTCCGTTATTTTGCGCTGAAAACTCTCGATGCCATACGCTCGGACAAGGCACAGCACGGTGTCATCAGCGCCGCACAATCGGATAAGGATCAGGAAGTACGCTTAAAGGCAATCGAGATTCTGCGGCATTTGCGCACGGGGCCCGTTTTTTCGGCGCTGCAGCGTCTCCTCTCTGACCCGGTGATCGCCGCGCGCGAAAAAGCGCTCGATTCAGCCCTGTCTACGGGCGACAAACGCTACGCGAACGCGATCTCAGAGCAGTTGGCGCATGAGAAGGAGCAACACCACAAGCACGCCTTGCTGAAAGCATTGCTCGATCTCGGTTCGGGCGGGGGTATGAATGGCGTGCTGACACTGCTAAGGCACGAAACCGATGCCTCTCTGATACTTTGGTCCGCCGTGGCCTGCAATCGTTTCAACGAGAGTCGTTGTGCCGACCCCCTTGCGGCCTTGCTGAGCGCGACAAAAGACGTCCCCATTCTGCTTGAATGCCTCGTGGCGCTGGCCAGCTTCAAACCGCGAAAGCATCTATCTGCGTTGGTGGCGGTCATGCGAGATGCCGCCCAAACCACACTGGTGCGCTCGGCCGCATTGACCGCTATTCAAGCGATTGACAGCGAAGCCGCGATTACCCCGCTTTTTGATGCTTACGCCAAAGAACGCGAACAGGCGCTGCGCGTGCAAATGCATATGCTGCTCAGTGACCTGATGCGCAGAAAATTGCCCAAAGTATGACGCAACAATGCCGACATATTCTGCTCGTCGAGTTCTCGGACGAAGATGCGCTGATCTCGGCTATTAGCGCGATTGAAAAGAATCTGCCCGACTACGATTACGCCTCACGTCCGTTCAACGATAGTGAGGGCGGCTCGAAAGAGAGTTATAAATTTCTCGCTTTTAAAGGACTCAAAGCGGTCACGCAATTCCCGAAATTCTGTGACAAAGTTTTTTCGCTGCAGAAAAAACTCCACACCGTCAGGCTTTCACCGGGATACGTGACGCAGAGTGGCGTGGTCTCGGCAGCGCAGCAATATTTTGCAGGTTCGATGCAAATCGACGATGAATTGTTTCTGAAGCTGCAGCTGGTGTTCAGCGAGAAGGCGCTGGCGGCTTATGCTCTGACAGACGCCCGCTTCCGCGACCGCCGTTCAGTCATATACCTCAACGACGTGCTGCAGCTGGTTAAAGGTGCACTGAAATAATCTTGCCTTGATACCTATTCGGCAAACGCGCCGACAATCCGCACACCGAAAACAACCGCGCCTAAACCGATCACCATACTTGCGAAAGTATAACCTGCTAAAGCCAGATAATCACCATTCTTCAGTAATTGATAATTTTCAAGCGAGATGGCGGAGAACGTGGTAAAGCCACCGCAAAAACCCGCCATCAGTAATGGGCGTATTGTCACAGACAAACCTGCAGAGCGTTCGGCGAGAGCGTAGAGAATACCGATCAGCAGCGAGCCGACAATATTGACGATAAACGTACTGAACGGAAACCACGATACAACGAAAGCGGAACTGAATTTAAAGACGAGATAACGCGAAATGCTGCCGACCATACCGCCGACACCGACAAG
>JAEUSA010000194.1 GCA_016788945.1 Leptospiraceae bacterium | reverse complement strand
TGGCAGAAATTTATGAACGCGCGCATGATACTGCGCGTGCGATCGGCTTCTACGAGAAGGCTGCCCGCATACCGCCGCAAGACAAAGAGGCCAACATCGCACAACAGAAAGCCAATCAGCTGAGGGGCCAGAAATGACCGGCGGCGCCCTGTTCAGCAAATTTGGTAAGCAGTTTAATACGGGTGAAATCATCTTTTGCGAGTTCGAACCCGGCAACAGTTTTTATCTGATTCAGACCGGGCGGGTAAAGATATCCAAAGTTGTCAAAGACAAAGAAAAGACGATGGATATCCTCAGCGTCGGCGACATTTTCGGTGAAATGGCGATTCTTGAAGAACAGCCTCGTTCTGCGACGGCGACGGCGATCGAACCGGTCACCGTTTTGCATTTTGACCGTGATAATTTTGTATCGATGATGATGAGCCAGCCACAGCTGGCGTTCAAGCTGCTCGTCGTATTCTCGAAACGTATTTACGATGCAAAACGTCGCCTGATGATTTTGCTGCTCGACGACATTCAGTCAAAAATTGCCGACGTTTTCCTGATGCTGGCCGAGAAAGAGCCTACTTATGCAAGCATGCGCGAAGTGTCATTTCCGGTGACGGTCGACGACGTGGCGAACTGGGCCGGTACCGGTGTCGATCAGGTTTCAGAACAGCTGAATCATTGGGCAAAAGTCGGTAAAATCGAACTCTACAGTGACCGTATTTTTGTCCGCAATATGGCAGATTTCAAGCGGATTGTGGCGCAAAAGAGGAAGACGGAAAAAAGATAAACAACAGGCATGTTTATGCCGAGAATGAAATGAGGTATATTATGTTACGCAGACTGACTTTTGCAGTACTTCTCGGCGCACCCCTGTTATTTGCGCAAAAAAAGGAAAACACGGCCCCGGCGCCCGACACACAGCCAGCGGGAGGCCGCATTCGCGATGAGCGGGTCTCGGTCGAAAACGTCAGCTTCTGGAAAAAGAACGCTACCGACGGCAAAGGCGATTACCTCGAAGTTACTTTCGACATTGTCAACAAAACTGAAGAAAATATCCCGTTGAAGATGTTCATCATCGCGTTTAACGAAAAAGACCTCGTCGACAAAGAGTATCGCCGTTACGTGGAGTATCCTCGTTGGCGCAAATTTGATGAAGATAAGAAACTGCATAAAGTAGTGTTATTCAACAGCATACCTGAGTTTAACGACGCGAAGCACGAAGAAGTCGCCGCTTACGCTCGCAATAAAGAAAAAGCCGCTGCCGAAATGGGCAAATACACGCTGCCAGAACAACAGCCAGCACCTGCCGGTTCGAAGAAAAAAGTTACGCTGCAGGATTTTCTCCGTTATGTGCAGTACATCCACGACAAACCTGAATCGGGTCTCGACGTGATGTTGCAGGGTTTCGAGAACACCAAGTTTACGCGCAAGGTTGAACCGACTTACCGCATTGAAGAAAAGGCTCTCAAGGTGAACGTGTGGGGCAAGCTGTTGTCAAAATACCGTGTTGACCGTAAGTTCTTTAATCACCTCGGCCTGATTTTGTACGATACAGAATCTAAAAAGATTGTCCATCGCCAGTTTTACAGCATCAACGGCCGCTTTAAGATTTACTAATTGCCGGCACGCCTGACGACGAGGTTCTGCATCAGCAGATGCTGACCCGTCGTATTGGCCAGGTTTTCGAGCGCAGCCGCGAGCATTGGCTGTTTGTGCCCCTATTTGTTCTGCTGATTCTGTCTTTCATTTATGTTTTTTTTGTCGGCGAAAAGGGATTACTCGCTTATCGGGTGAAGTTGCATGAAAGGGAAGAACTCAAGGCGCAGATCGAAAGTTTTGGTCGTCAAAAGGCCGAGCTGAGGCAGAAGCTGGCGATGTTACGAAATACCGAGATGGCGGTGCAACGCTTCAGTAAAGATTTTTACCTGTTTCAAGAAAAGGTGCGTATTCTAAAATTCCGCGAGTCGGGTGAAGAAAAGCAGGCAGAGGTGACCGCGGCGGCTGATCTCGCGACGACGCAGAAGTTCTACATTATTTTTTCGAGCATCGTCATAGCTCTGGTGACGCTATTTTTTTACAGGAGAAACAGTGCACGTATGAATCTCGACCGGGTCAGGCCTTTTGCTTTGGGAGATGATGCATGAAACAGCACCGTGCGATATGGATTTTGACAGCTGTCCTTTTGATTTTCGTCTTGCCCACGTTCGCCGCCGATCCGCTGGTTAAATTCCGCAAAGGTGTAGAATTCTATGAGGCTGGCAAGTTCGCCGATGCGCAGAAGAAGTTCTCTGAATTCATCGCCGAGCATCCGTATGAAGCCGAAGTGCGCAAAGCGTGGTACTATCTTGCCGTAACGGCCGCCGCGCAGGGCAACTCGCACGAGGCAATCACGCGTGCCAATATTACGCTCGAGCGTTATCCTGGGCACGCAGACCGGCTCGAACTCAAAGTTTTGACCGCAGAATGCCTCTACCGTGTCGATGCGCATGCACGCGCAGAAAAAACTCTTCAAGATGTTTTTAAGCAAATCAAAGACAATACGCTGCGTTACCGGGCCGAAAAAACTCTCGGTTTTATTCGCCACGATGCGCGGCTGAAAAACGAGGCCGCCGTACATCTGAAGAACGCGTTGCGGCTCAGGCCGAAGAATGCCGCCGCCGATGCAGACTTGCTGAAAATCCATAAGCTACTGGGCGAAATTTACGCCGAAGATCCGATGCAGGTCGAGGCTGCCGCACTGCATTTGCAGTCGGCGATTGAGCTGGCCGATGCACAAAAGTCCGCCGAAGCAAAATCGCTGCGTATTCTTTTACAAAAGATATCGCTGCGCCGCATCGACAAACTGAATGGTTTGAGTGATAATTCCATCGCCGATATTCGTGTCGATGGAGATGACATCTATGTCGCGACCTGGGGTGGGGGGCTGGTACGCTACCTGCGCTCGCAGGACAAACTTGAGAAGATCAGATTACCCTCGCCGCAGCTCAGGGGGCTCTATGTCGACTTCGACGAGATCTACGTGACCTCGTTTGACGGCGTCTACCGTATCAGTAAAAAAAGCGGAAAGGTCAGCGCGCTGAGCGACGACAGCGGCGAGTTGAAGTTGGGGCAAAAGACGATTAAAGACGACCGCCATATTTATTTTTCAACGCTCAACCGAGGCCTCATACAGTACGACACGATTAAGAAGAAGGTCGTAACCCTCGGCAAAGATTCGTGGGTGAAGAGCAATCAGGTCTATGCAATCGACGCCGACGTCGAATATATTGCGGTCGGTACGCTCGATCAGGGTGCGCTGTTGCATAATAAAAAGACAAAAGAAACCGTACAAATCACCGCCGGCGAAGGTGCCCTGCGCTCTGAAAATGTCAAAGCGGTGCTGCTCGACGGGCGTTACGTCTATATCGGCGCGCACAACGACGGTGTGTACGTGTACGACATCGCCCAGAAAAAGCTCACGCGGCTCAATGCCGAATTGCCTTTCCCTTCGGCGTTTGCGCGCCGCGAGCATGAAATTTTCATCGGCACTTCGGGGCAGGGCATACGCGTGCTCAACCGTAACGACATGAGCATTGAAAGGCTGAGTGCCGTCGAAGGTCTCTCGTCCAATGAAGTACAGATTTTGCGCGTCGAAGGCGATTTTCTGTGGATTGGTTATCTCGAAAACGGTATCGACGTCGTATTCAGACCACAGCGCGAAAAATGACCTGTGTATCAGGCAGGTTTTTCGGGTTTCTCCGGCGCAAAACGTATCGTCGGGTTCTGGCGCACGCCAATCAGAAACTGGCGCCAGATACGGTCGGTGAGGTTGGCTGCTTGGCCTGCAGGTGCCATGAACTGTAGATGGAGTATAACGAGCGCACCCTTAAGTTCGGCAAGCACGCGCGGCTCACGGTAACCTGAAAGCAGATCGGTTTCTTCATCTTCGCTGGCGAGTTGCTCGCGCGCGGCAAGCGAGGTTGCATATTCCGTGCGCGTAATTTTTTCGAGCAGCGCGGCGGCGGCCTCCCAGTCAGACGCAGGATCGATTTGCACGTGCAGCTCTTGGTAGGTATGCCCGGCGTTCAGCCTCGTTGTCGCGATAATCTCGCTGAAAACTTTTGCATTCGGAAAATAGATGATGCGCCCTGTGGTTAATCCGCCTTCAGTGCCCGAAACTTCCATGATGCTGGTTTCCATCAGGCGGATGTCAATAACATCGCCCGAAATGTTGCCGATCTGGATGCGGTCGCCGATAACGTACGGCCGGCGTATCATAATGTAGGCCCAGCCGCCGACGCAGACCCAGAGGTCGCGGGTGACGATGAGAAAACCGGCGCCGAAAATGCCTAAGAAAGTCGCAATGTTGCGTATCGATGGCAGCCAAATCGGCAGCAGCAGAAACAGCGCAATCACGACGATGATGTAAGACAACGTGCGCTTGTAGCGCAGGCGTACAAATTTATCTTCGATATTGCGGTACGCTATGCGCAGAATGACAGTGCGCAATAGCAACAGCATCAGCAGAACAATTCCCGTCGCCATGAACGCATGGCCGCTGGTCAGGCGAGTCCAGAGCGCGTTCAGGTTCTGCGGCGAGAAAAACTCAAGCATGCCTGGCTCAGGCGCTGCGCTTTCTCATCGAGGGGTTGAGGACTTTTTTGCGCAGGCGCAGGTTGGTCGGTGTAACCTCGAGCGCCTCATCGTCTTCGAGAAAGTCGAGACACTGCTCGAGAGAAAGTTTACGAGGTGGCACAAGGCGCAGCGCTTCGTCGGTACCCGAGGCACGTACGTTGGTGAGCTTCTTCTCGCGAATCGGATTCACATCGAGGTCGTTGTCTTTGGCGTGCAGGCCGATAATCATGCCGACATATACCGGGGTCTGCGCACCGACGAACAGTTCGCCGCGATCTTGAACTTGAAACAGGCCATACGCGTTGGTTGCTCCGTTTTCCATCGAGACGATCGCGCCGCGCGTGCGGCCAGAAAAGTCGCCGGCGTAAGGACGGTAGCCGAGAAACAGGCCAGACATTGACCCTTCACCGCGCGTTTCCGTGAGGAAAAAGCTGCGGAAACCAATGAGGCCGCGTGTCGGCATTTCATACTTCACGCGCACGAAACCGGTCGACAGAGTTTCCATGATGAGCATCATGCCTTTGCGGCGGTTGAGTTCTTGAATGACACCGCCCGAATATTGCTCGGGCATATCCATGACGATCTCTTCGTATGGTTCAAGTTTTTCGCCATTTTCAGTCTTGAAGATAACCTGCGGTTTTGAGACCATAAGTTCAAAACCTTCACGGCGCATGTTCTCGATCAGAATCGCCAGCTGCAATTCTCCGCGGCCCGCCACTTTGAACGAGTCGCCGAGGTCTTCTACCCTGAGCGCGAGGTTGGTCTTGAGTTCGCGCTCGAGGCGCTCGCGGATATTGCGCGAGGTCACCCATTTGCCTTCTTTGCCGGCGAACGGGGAATCGTTGACCGAAAACTGCATCGACACGGTCGGGGGTTCGATTTTGATGCGTGGTAGCGCTTCGGCGTAGGCTTCGTGGCAGAGCGTGTCGCCGATTGTCATTTCTTCGATGCCGGCGATCGCAATAATATTCGGGCACGAGGCTTCATTGACTTCAATGCGCTTGAGGCCCAGAAAGTCGAAGAGTTTGGTGATCTTGTGCTTTGAAACGGTGGGCTCACCTTTTTCGTTTTCGCCGCGCAGCACAACTTGGTCTCCGACTTTTACCGTGCCGCTGAACACACGGCCAATACAGATACGGCCGAGGTAATCGTTGTAATCGAGGTTGGTTACCTGGAACGCGAACGGTGCTGCGGGGTCACCCGCGCCGTCGCGTGCATGCTTCATGATTGCGTCGAGCAATGGCTTAATCGAGGTTTTGGCTTCGGGCTTTTCGAAATCCGCCCATTCGAGAAATGCGTAGTTGTTTTTCGCACTCGCATAAACCACAGGAAAGTCGGTCTGTTCGTCAGAGGCGTTGAGTTCGACAAAGAGATCAAAGACTTGATTGATGACTTCTTGCGGGTCGCAGTTGGGTTTATCGACTTTGTTGATGACGAGAATAATTTTGTGACCAAGCTCGAGCGCTTTTTTGAGCACGAAGCGTGTTTGCGGCATCGGGCCTTCCATCGCGTCGACCAGCAGAAGGCAGGTGTCGACCATGCGCAGAACGCGTTCGACTTCGCCGCCGAAGTCAGAGTGCCCAGGAGTATCGACGATATTGATGCGCGTACCTTCGTATTCCACGGCGGTATTTTTAGCGAGAATAGTGATACCGCGTTCGCGTTCGAGGTCATTCGAGTCCATGACTCGTTCAGTACTTTCTTTAGCTTCGAGCGTTGAGCAGAAGCCCAGAATCTTGTCGACGAGAGTTGTTTTGCCGTGGTCGACGTGGGCAATAATGGCGATGTTTTTCATGGTATTGTACACCGCCAAAAAATAGGATTGAGATAGGCCGTAAAGCCTTAACGGCTTGCGTTAAGACCTCTCGCAGCCTGAGGCGAACGGAATAAAAAAACCATATTCCGCTGACCGTGATTTTGGCAGGTTTCCTTACCTTAAGGTGATTGATCCTCTTGCCAAGGACGCCGGTAGTTCTATTTGCCGCCCTTGCACTCGCACCGCTCAGAGGTGTACTTGTAGAATTCGCTGAAAAGCTGCTCATCGAAAAAACCAAATAACCGGCGAAAAGCCTGCTCGTCGATCGATGTAATTTCAGCAAATCGCCAAGTTGCCCCGCTGTCGGTCGATATGGCGAGTAGATTGAACCGCAGGTCCATGTTTTCTTGGTCATACCGCCACCGGCTCTTGCGCTCAATCAGCGCGAATAACTGGCCGTTCAGAAAATGGATGCGGTCGGGTTTGACGAAACTGTAGGATAACAATTTCAGATTTTCTTTGCGGTTTGCCGCAAATTCTTTCTCTATTTTCTCTGCCAGCGCCGATGGTCCCCCGGCCATTTTGACAATTGGCGCGGCGGTAAACTCTGTGAGTGCTTTACTGTCTTCGCGCTGATACGCGTCTGTCATGGCAATGGCGGCGCGGCGAATACGTTCGCCGAGATCCTCCGCGCTCAGTGGAATAATCTGTACTGTCAATAGCGCGAGCAGGGTGAACAGACGGAGCATGGCGATCACCAGATTCGATAGAAAACCGACAGAGCTATCTGGAACTCATTCGCCTGCTCTTTGGTATAGAATGCCGCGCCGGCATGCAATTTTACCAACCACGGGTCATTGACTGGAAACAGAAAGGCGATTCCCACGGGAAAGCCATAGACCGATGCGCGTTCGTTACCGGTATTGGATTGCATGCCCGCGTATATGCCGAAATAAATGACGTACGCTTCAAGAGTCGCCCGCGCCATGAACGCTGCATCTTTCGTGCGGTAGCCGGCTTCGACACTGCCATAGTAGCTGACGATGCCGGTATAGCCCTGTGTGAGCGCGATTGCGGGTGCCGGATTCCCGAGCGAACCGTATTCAAAACCGGCCGTGAGCCCGAGTCCGGTAAATTTACGTGTACCGGTGCCGTGTGCAGAGAGGTCAGCCGCAAAGAGCGATATGAGAAAAAATAAACTGCCGGCGAATGATATTTTCACTGCCGCATTTTTTTGATTGGGCGACAGAGCGGCAACTCATTGAAGCTAACAATCGAAGTGACCCGTTGGCAGCTGCAAGGTTACTACGGGGCGGGCCATCGCAAAAACGGTTAACCAGCTCTCAGCTGCGAGAGCTCTTTCGTCAGCCTCTCCATGTCGGCGAGGCCCTTAGTACGGTACATTCCGCGCAGGTACAAGTCTTTATCGAGCAGGTAGACGGCTTCGGTGTGGAGAAAATCCGCTTTGTCTTTTGTACCGCGCACGGTGACATCTGACTGGAAAACCTGCCGCGCGAGACCGTAAATTTCGTCTTTGTTGCCGGTGGCGAAATACCAGTTATCGAACGGCACCTTCATGCGCTCTCTGAATTCGTTCAGCTCGCGCGCCTGATCGTGTTCGGGGTCAACCGTCACCGAAACAAAGACGAGATTGCGCTGGTCACCGATTTTTTCACGCATGCGCTTCACGCTGGCGGTGACCATCGGGCAGATGCCGGAGCAGCGCGTGAAGAAGAATGACATCAGCACGAATTTGCCTTTGAGGTCGTTGGGGGTGAGCACAGCACCTGTGTGCGTCGTGAAGGTAAATTTGGTCAGTTGGCGCAAATCACCGGGCAAGGTGGTTTTACCTTCGGACCAGTAGGGGTTCATGTCGTCACCTTGAAAATAGGGTATCTGCCCTTTAACGGGGGCATGGAACTCGGCGAGCTCGCGCGGAAACTGTGGCTTGCTTTTTTCGCCGCAGGCGGTGAAAAAAGCAAGCAGAAGTATTACCGCCCGCTGACCGTGTCTTTTACCGTATTGCATAACTTTACTCCCGGCATGCCGAGTTCAAAATTTTCGGCGAATACCTGATTGCGATAAATTTGGCCTGACTCGCGCCAGTGCTTGTGCACAAGAATTTTTCCGTCGGCGGTGTACTTTTTGTACTCGGCTACTTTACCGTTGGCGTGCCATGTCCAGTGTTCGCCTGCATAATGGTCATCGGCGAATTCGGTATAGAACCGGTCGCCACCGCCGGCAAACCAGCCACGGTGCACGCCGTGTTTCTTGCCCGCTTTATAGGTGCGCTCTTCGATGAGGGCACCCGCGTGGGTGCGCGCGGTCATCAGCCCATGCTCGAGGCCGTCGGCATAGTGCGTCAGGCGGATAGCATCGGGTAATGTCTCTTCGACTGCTCCGGTAAGCGGACGGCCGTCATAGAACCAGCGGCCGGCGCCAAACTTGAGCTTTGCATCGGTGCTCGAAATAGTTCTTTCACCGCAGGCAGTAAGTGAAACGGCAAGCGCGATAATCGTGATCCAGCGGGGCGTTAGCATTTTCGTTCTTTGAGGTGAATAGATTTTGAAAGAAAGAGGACGCATTTTTTTTACAGGAGACTTACCCCTCGCCAACGCGCGGTTTGCGGGCAAACCGCTTCGGCGGGGAGGGGGGTGGGGTTAGTTCGAGACCGTACCGGGTACACCGCGGAAATAACTTCCTAAGATTGTTTTGATTCCAGCCGTCTGGTCTTGCATGTAATGATAATGATAAGTGGCTGTTGATAAATGTCTCGTTTTTGTAGTATGTCCATGCAGTTCATCCAAAGCTGTCGAAGTACCTCCAGTTAGCCCACCGGCATTCGTGGGTGCCGCATTATTGTTTGCAGTCGGTTTGTAATCGTCGCTGGTAGATTCCGTTCCGTTGTCGCAATATTCAGCATAGATTAAGTAACCATCGAGCGCCACACCGATAAGGGTAGAATCCGCCATAGTCGATGAAAGCTTAGTGACCGCAGCGTGATGATGATAGACGCCGCTGCTCTGTGGATGGCCAGCGTAATTGTCAAATGTCTGTGCCTCTGTTGAGAGCGTATCAGGGAAAGCGGCAGCGTTGTTAAAAACCGCCAGCCCATTTGCGGTCACCCCCACGGATACGTAGCCAGCTTGGGTGCCAACAAAGGTACCTCCGTTTAATGTCGGTGTCGTTGGTATAGTATACTTCAGATTCTGGCTGGATATCTTGTTCGAACCTGCCGACTTATTTCCTGATGGCAGTGCCTCATAAAGCTCTGAATCCGAACCGTAATAATAACTCTTGTGATTCGGCAAGTTGTTTGATTGAAAGATATGGTTAGACCCGCTAACGGATACCTGCACACAGTTGAAATTGCTCGAGAACGTCGAAGACACGCCATCGCCCATGGTCGTGACGCAGTACGGTGTTGAGACGTTGTTGCTGCAACCGATGCCTATGAGCAGAGCGGTCGCGAATATCGTTGCACATTGAATACGTGACATATGTTCCTCCTATTTATGAATTCCACTAAAGCTTATAAGCAACACCGAGGCTGATGCCGATGTTGAGTTGGCTGTTTGATTTTTCACCCGCGCCAGCAAACGTCAGGTTCTGCAGAAAATACTGCAGTTCGAGCTGGCCGATCGCCGACAGGTTTTGCCAAATATCGTACTGGTAACCGCCCTTCGCAGTGATGACCGCCGCGTTGGTGCCGGTCGATTCATTGTTCACTTTGAGCCGGCTATAGGCATAACCTGCGCCCGCCGCAGCATAGATGCCGTAAGGGAAACGGTAGCGCGCCTCAAGCGTCACGGGAAATGCCGTAACCGAAGTGACATTGCCCGTACCGGCGGTATAGCTCATGATCGGCTGGAACGCAGCCGAGAAGCCGACATCGAGTGCGTCGGGCAAAAGGAATGGCTGCGAGAAATAGGTCGTTAATCCGCCCCGGGGCTGAATAAAAGTCGCATCGGTGTATTCTTTGGCAAACGTGCTCTTGGTGGCAAAATTGACACCGCCCCAGCCCTGAAATTCGACCTTTGCGTCTTTGATGGCCGCGAGCGGTGCTGTCGCAATGATCGCTGCCATGAGCACAGGCTGATAGATGCGGATGAATATTCGATTGAGAATCATTTTCCCTCCTTGGGTAGACACTATTTCGGTCAGCATCTTACCCATAAGACGGCAGAGCGGCAAGCCATAAAAACCGGACATCCAATTCGACTCAAGGGACTGCGCGGGGGGATAATGAATAGACACTCAATTCTGCCGGGAAACACTGAACCATGGGTGCGATGAGGCTTCCGGTATTTCTTCTGCTCGCTCTGCTATTGCCCACGTTGTCCGGCTGTTATCTGGTATCTGAAAACCTCCTCGGCGGCGCGGCTGCTATGTTTCGCGACGACCGGCTGCCGGGCCTGTGGCGACAGAGCGACAAGTCGGGATACCTTGCCATCACACGACTCAAAGACGACTCGCTCGTGTTCCGTTTTTTTGAGAGTGACTTCAGTGAGGATGCAGAATTTTTTACGGTGATGACGACGAAGATAGGCGGCGTCACTTTTTTGAACGCGCGCAAGTACGCGGCACTTACCGCTAAGCCAACCGATGCCGGCTATATTCCCGCGCACTATGAGTTCCGCGGCGATACTCTGGCGATTTCTTTGTTTGCAACGGAACGTTTTAATCAGGCGATTGCAGAAAAAAAACTTTTGGGCAACGCCGCGGTAAAGACCGGGGCTTACGGTACAACGCCCACGCGGATGACAGGCAGCGGCGAAGATGTGGCAAAGTTCATCGTCGCCGAGCTGTATAAACCCGGTGTGCTCGAAAAGCCTGTTTTGCTCACGCGCGTTGCGTTAAAATAAATTTTTAGCGAGTTCGAACTGGTCATAGTTGAATGCATTGTCTTCATCGCCGCGGTTGAGAAAAACCCATTGGTGAGGAAAGTTTTCGCGTAGCACGCTGTGCTCTCGAAAGAGTGGTAGCAGAATTGCCGACGATGCCTTGCGCATCGTTGCGGCATTGCCGTAAGACTGAAAATCAAACGCGTTTTGTGCTTCACCGTTGAGCTGCATTGCCTTTTCCAACAGGGTGATGATGTTATGTTTTTCTTCTGCCGTCATCGGTTTTGACGCCGCGCAATACTTGACCGGCGACTGTGGATGACTATTCTGTCGTATGGCTGCAGGCATACAACAAAAACTGCTCGATGCGGCGTTTCAGCTGAATTTGGCGGCGGTGAAAAAGCATCTGAAGGCCGGGGCTTCGATAAAGAAGGGAGACAAAGACGGTTGCGATGCGCTTTACAATGCCATCAGTTGTCTTGGGCAAAACGACGATGTGCAAACCGCGCTAGAGCAGAAGCAGCTGGTGGAGTTCTTAATTAAAGAAGGCGCTGATATCACCAAGCGCTACAAATTCGTATCGGGATGGACACCCCTGATGCTGGCGGCATCGTCGGGCAGAGTCGCAGCACTCGAAGCCTTAATTGCCGCCGGCGCAGATGTCGAAGCCGCTGACGACTACAAGTACACACCCCTCATGCGCGCAGCGCTAAACGGCCATGCGGCGGCCGTACGGCTGCTGCTCGAGCACGGGGCCGACGCAGCGAAAAAAGTGGGTAAAGAAGACGCGCTCATGCTTGCCCTCGAGGGAAAAAAAGAAGAAAGTGGCCAGACGGGCGCCGATTTCAAGACCACGATTGAACTTCTCAAAAAACATACGCCGAACGGAAAAAGAGCCGCAGCGACGACAACACCTGCGGCAAAAACAGCAAAAGCGAATGTGCTGAGCGAAGGCAAAGGAACCTCAAAAACTCTCAAGGCGATGGCGGCAAAATTTGCGCCGCACAAGGTGCCGCCGCTGTTGGCTGAACTCTGCAACTACTGGGACAAACATCCCGAATTTTTCTGCGGCAGCTTCGAGATTGACGAAGATAAGTATAATACCGTGAAAGACTGGTTTCAGGGAAACGAGGCCGGCTGGTCTAAAGTGAAACTTTTCGGTGTCGATGGCATCCATTCTCTCTACGGTATCTGGCTCTATGAAGGGCGTACATCCGCCGATGCACCGATTGTCTACCTTGGCGGTGAAGGCGAAGGCACAACGATTCTCGCGAGTACATGGGAAGAGTTCTTATCTATTCTCGCGGCCAACCAAGAATGGGAACCATTTGACAAAAAATTCTTTGATGCAACGGATAATAATGAGGAACAAAATGCTGCTTTTGCCGCCTGGCTGAAGGCAGCGCACGGTATTGCCCCGGCGCGGAATGCGATGGCCATCATGAAAAAAGCGAAAAAGGAGCACCCGGATCTTGGCAAGTGGCTGAAGGAAGTGATTCCGGGGTGGGGTAGTTAACCATGGAGCACGGCAGTCCTGAAGGCCTAAGTTATTTCAACCG
>JAEUSA010000190.1 GCA_016788945.1 Leptospiraceae bacterium | reverse complement strand
CAGGGCAAGGTGCTCTCCATTGAAGATCAGCGCGTCGTCGTCAGGCTGGCATCGGGCGAGCAGGTTTCGCTAGTTAAGGAAAATATCCTTGCTATTTACGACGATGAAGGCCGCGAAATATGGAAAAGCCCGACCATCGTCGAAAATGATCCAACGCCCGAGCTCAAAGGAGACAAAGAGCGTATACCGCTCTCGCAAGGTACCTCGGTGCCCCGCTACCGCGGGTTGCACATCGGCCTGACAGGCAGCTACGGCATATTGTGGCCGAATGCGACATTCAGCCGCTTCGCACTGGGCTCAAGCCCTGATTACCGGCCGTTGGCCGGCGGACAGGCGAGTGCCGCCTGGTATTTTGACGACAGTCAGGCCGTGGTCGGCAGTTTAGGTTATACAGCACGGCAGATACCGATTCGCGGCATCACCGCAGAAGGATATATCGGAGATGGCTATTGGCCGATGGATCTGCTTGACGTGCGCGCCGCTTACCGCGTGCATTCGGATTTTTTCTTCATCGAAATAGGACTACTCACGGCTATCAGTATCGCGAACGCCCCCTTGACGGTGCAAACCACAAACCGCACCATAACGAATAATTCTTACACACCGAAGTCTTATCTGGCGCTCTCTTTTGCCATCGGCATCAACATGCATGTCACGGGGCAGCTCTATGCGTTGAGCATATTGCGCATCGACCACGCCATCACTTCGGCGGTTACCGGCGACGCACCCACATCTACCGGAGTTGCCGGCGAAGTGCTCAGCACGGCGCCGATTGCCTTATTACCCATGAGCGGCAGTATCGAACTCGGGGTTGCCTGGCGATTCAATCCTTAAGGCGCGGCGGCAACGGAATCAACACCGATGTCGCCGCCTTGTAACGTTCGTAATCCGCCTGACCGCCCCATTTTTTATCCGCTGCGTCTTCGAGCAACGGAATTCCACTCACACGCGTGAGCAGTAAAATCACGAAAAACGGCGAGACCAACGTGGCATATTGCCAGCCCTGCAGAACAGGAAAAGCCATGATGGCAATGCCGAACCACAGCACGATTTCGCCAAAATAATTCGGATGGCGTGACCAAGACCACAACCCTGATGCAATGAACCTGCCTTTGTTTGCTGAATTACTGCGAAAACGCCCCTTCTGAAAGTCAGCCACTGATTCGATGAGAAATCCCACCAGCCAGATCACCGCTCCGGCATACGCTAACATATCCATCGCCACGGGCCGCGACGTGATTGCGCTGAGCCCCGCTGCAAGCGAGAAAGTCACCCACAACCCCTGCAGCGTCCATGCCATGAGAAAGCGTAAGAATTTACCACGGATATTCGCGAAGCGGCTATCTTCGCCCGCACGCAGAATGCGCGCGAACAGAAAAAACGATAGCCGGATTGCCCAAATACAAATGAAAGAGGCGATGAGCTTTGAGCGCAGATCACTGTGCGGATTCAGAGAAACTGCGAACAGCGTGATCGTTAGGTAGGTGATTCCGCCGGTCAGGTCATAGAATTTTTCGGTCTTCAACAGAAACGCAGGAACAAATGCCAGCCATTGGATACCGAACGCGGCCGCCACACACAAGTACATGACGGGAAAGTTCCATAATACCCAGCCATGTTGTGCACCCGCGTGTGCCAGACCGGCTCCGATCATCACGGCTAAGGGAATAGTGATGAGGGCAATTTTGTCGTCTTTATCCATTTCAGGCTCCGGTTTCCCACAGGGCGAGAATTAGAGCCGCACACAACGATAAAATCAGACCGATTGCGACAAAAGGTATGTAGGATTCGTAGAGATTCCAGACATCGCTGCTTTGGCTCGTGGCACCGTTCTTAAAGGCGCTCCCGGTATAGAGCGTTCTCATTTCACTGGCGATCTGCCAGAGAATTGCCGTGGCATAAATGCCTGAAAGCCAGAGTCGGGTTTCGCTCTTGAACTCCGCAACCACCGGCGCATGCAGCACATAGGCAAACGCGCCGAGCGCGGCGGTGCAGACGACGGGAATGGCCGCATACCCGCCGGTCAGACCTTCAAAAAAGCGCCGCCGCAGCACGGGCCCAAGCGCGATCACTGAAATACCCGAAAAGAAAAGTGTCTGCGCCGCCAAAGCGCACCATGCAACCGAATACGCGCCGTAGAACAGATTAAAATCACCAAGATTTGCGGCGGTAAATCCGTTCATGACGAGGCCGCCGGTTGCGAGAAGTGCGCCGGTCAGCGTGCCCGGAAAGGCAAACTGACTCAGCATCATATACAGCATCGCCCAGATGACGGCACCGGCAACGACCGGCCAAGCAAACAAGCCCGAGACGGCAACACCCGAAGGCTGATGCTGAATATACCATATACATCCCGGTAAGATAAAGAACGATACAATCATGTGGGTAGCGCGTAAAAAGACGTAGAGTATTTTACCCGGCAGCGGCAATGCCGGGCTGAGCATGCGGATTTTTTGGCGTACTGTTTTCTTTTTCTGCATGGCTGATATCTGTATTTATTTTGCCTTTCCCCGCGATACCGTAAAAACCTTCACGGCTTTTTTCTTGCCGCGCACCGTAACCCGCCCCAGCGATTTGAAGTTGAAATCAGCCTTACACTCTTTCCACGAAAACTCTGAAACCAGAATACCAACTTTTTTCTCTTTGGTGAGTGATTCGATGCGCGCGGCGAGATTGACCGTATCACCGATCGCAGTGAAATCCTTGTGATCGGGAGAGCCTACCTCGCCTAAAATCACTTCGCCGGTGTGGATGCCAATACCGATTGCCAGCTTTTGTTTTGCACCAAGCGCCGAATTGACCTCGCTGAGCGCAGCGAGCATATCGAGCCCGCATAAGATTGCGCGCCTTGCCTGGTCAGCCTGCGCAAGCGGCGCACCAAAGTACGCCATGATGCCGTCGCCGATGAATTTATCGAGCGTACCGCCGTGCCGAAAGATGACCTTTACCATGGCTTCAAAATATCGATTCAACAGCGCGACAACTTCGCCTGCATCGAGCTTTTCTGACAGCGTGGTGAAACCGCGTATATCAGAGAACAAGACCGTAATGCGTTTTCGGCCGCTGACTTCAGCGAGGCCGCCATGGCTGGTAATAAATTCAGTAAGGTTGGGTGAAAAGAAGCGGCCGAGATGTTCGGTCGCGCGGCGTTCTATCGCATACTGCTCGGCGATGCGTATCGCGCGATTTCTGACCAGCAGAGCGCTTAATCCTACCACCAGAAACATAAAGACGACCGATGGAAACCACTTGGGAAACTGTACGCCTGCGCTATGGAGCGCCAGAACCGACAGCAGGACACCTTCGAGTGAGGCGAAGAGAATCGTCAGCGGCCTTTCTTCAACCGGCAAAAGCAAAATGAACACGGCAAAACCAGCGATGGCAAAACACGCGGCCACTTGCGGAAACGGATTTGCCGGTATACTCGCATGCGCACCCCAAAACAACAACGGTATGTCGACGATCACTGCGGCAAAACGACAGAACCAAAGGCCCCGGCCAAACCGGAGCAGCAATTCAATCGAAAAAGCGAGCGCGGCATAGAGCGCCAAAACCGGCAACGCGTCGAGCCAGTCTTTTTGCCTGAGCGCAAAACCCGCATAGAGTGCCATCGCCGCTAAAAGAAGCGTAGCAATCACGCGAATGCGAGACATCCGCCGAATGTATGTAGATAGCTCTTCGGCTAATATCGTGCGTATGTCATGATCAAGCGTGGGATTCAGGAATTGCCGGATTTTTTGCCACACGCGGGATAAACACCCGATACCCAGCGGGTGGCAATCGCGAAACTGGTCAGGCAGACCAGTCTCGCGCATCGTTCGTCGCCACCGGTTAAGGAATTCCATAGCTATATCGCCGATGGCGAATCCTTAATAAATTTTTTTGCCAAAAGGGCCGATATTTGATATATTAGCACTGTGATTGATAGAGTGCTATCACTCACAAAAATAAAGCGCCACGATTAGGCGCAAAACTAATAACCCAGGAGGGAATATGTTAGTAAGAACCAATACTTTATGGAACGACCTCGCGGAGGTTCAGAACGAGTTTGACCGTCTCTTCCGCTGGGGGTTTAGAGACGGGGTCAGTAACCACTACCCGCCAGTAAATATCGCTGAAAATGACGACGCATACACCGTACGAGCACGGGTACCGGGTCTGACAAAAGAAGACATTTCCATCGAGCTTGAAGGCCGTCAGCTTAAGATCAGCGGCCAGCACAAGCGCGTCGAGGCAGAATATGCCCGTGAAGAACGCGCTACGGGCCGTTTCGAGCGTGCTTTCACATTCCGCCACGAAGTGCAGGCAGACAAAATCGAAGCCACGGTGAAAGATGGCATTCTGACTGTCACGCTGCCGAAGGCTGAAGAAGCAAAGCCTCGCAAGATCGAAATCGTCACAAAGTAAGGGAGGGTAATATGTTCGGATTAGCAAAGAAAAAAGAAGAAACTGCTCAGGTGGATAAAACCGCTGCTGATGTGACCTATGTCCCGGCTGTCGATATCACCGAAGGCGAAGCCGGCTACACGATCTTCGCCGATGTACCGGGCGCAAACAAAGACAGCGTGAGCGTTACCTTTGAAGACGGTGTTGTGACCCTCAGGGCCCAATCAGCCACAGAGGGCCAAGGTGCTGATCTCATACGCCGCGAGTTCCGTTTCGCCAACTATGAGCGCTCGTTCCGCGTCAGCGACGATGTCGATGCAGAAAAGATTTCTGCAGAGATCGCCAACGGCGTGCTGCAGGTAACCCTGCCGCGCAAAGCAAGCGCGAAAAAGACCATTCCGGTTAATGTAAAATAACCAAGTCGAGCCCCTCACCACCGGTGAGGGGCTTTATTCCTTTTCCCTCAATTTCGTTTACACCGATGCAGCTTTCGCGAAAGCGTAAATGATGCGTTTCTTTTTTACATCCTGCTTTGCGGCATTATTGATTTCTTTCGGTGCATGTAAAACCGTAGAGCGTTACCCCGATGCACGAACGAATATTTCCCTTAAAGGCAAGGGTGTACTTGTCGCCGCGCAAGATCGTGTTTCGGCACAACCGCCAGTAGAAAATGCCTACCGCAAGACCGCAGGTGAAGCCGGCGGCTCCATTCATGTTTTGCCCCTTATGCCGGCGCCCGCGCTGGAGCTGCCTGTAACCGCGGCGCGGCTGGGTCTTGAAAAAAAAGGTACGCAGGGCCTTGATCCTCTCGCGCAAATTGCGATGAGCGCGGT
>JAEUSA010000181.1 GCA_016788945.1 Leptospiraceae bacterium | reverse complement strand
CGAAACAGCTCAAAAAAAGCCTCGATCTGGTCAACGAACTCAAGACGCAGCAAGACGGTGATTATTATCTGACTTCTCTATTGCTCAATCCGTTAGGTGTTAATGCCGTCGATGAAGGTCTCAATGTCGAGGTGGATTTCTTAACCAAACAAAAGAAAAATTTTGAATTCAAAAATCAGAAGAAAAGTATCGGTGGCGACATTTCCATCGCGCATACGCTGAATTTTTCGAACGGCCCGGTCACTGTCGTACTCAACGCCGATGCGATGGGTAAATCGATGCAGGGCGCCGGGGGATCCCTCGTGCTCGGTGCGGTTTTTCAATCGATCATTGAACGCACGCGCATTCTACCGGCAATAGACGGCGAACAATGGCTAAAAGATACTTTTCTTGAACTCCAAAAAGTTTTTGAGAGTTTCGATTGTTCGATGCTCGTTTCAATCTACATCGCTGTCATTGAGAACCAGACGGGCAAGCTCTACTATCTGAACGCGGAACATCCTTGGGGTGTGCTTTACCGCGAAGGTAAAGCGATCTTCTTGCAAAACCGCAGCTATTACCGCAAACTTGGCACCCCGGGTCTGCAGGACGAAATTTCCATCGACCACTTGCAACTGCAAGATGGTGACATCGTCATCCTCGGTTCTGACGGCCGCGATGATATTGCGCTCCCCTCGCCTGAATCATCGGTGCGCGTCATTAACGAAGACGAAAGCATTTTCCTGCGCCACGTCGAAACAGCAGATGGTCGACTCAGCGAAATTTTTGATTTGATTGCGACCTCGGGCGAAATCACCGACGACCTCTCGCTGGTGCGCATACGTTATGCAACGGCAAACAAACAGGGCGCTGTAAAAGAAAAACAAACGGCTTCGGCTCTGTTGCGCGATGCAAAAAGTATGGTAGATTCAGGCCAACACCACGAGGCTGCGCAGTTATTGCGGCGGGCTTATCATTCAACCAGTGCGGGCCCCCGCGCGCTGCGTGCTGCGCTCAATCTCGCGATGCAAATTAAAGAATATGCCCTGTCTACAAGCATCGCGGAAAAATTGCTGCGCATTCAGGGAGACGACTTTGAAGTCATGTACCTCGCGGCCTTTGCCGAGCGCCGCCAGAACCATCTCGAAAAAGCGCTCGCGTATGCAGAGAAAATCCGTGCGCTCGACCCCTCGACGAACCTCATGAACATGAACCTGCTCGCCGAAATCTACGGGGCACTGCAGCAATTGGACAAAGCCAACAATATACTCGATGAAATTCTGATCATCGACCCCCTCAATGCACGCGCGAAAAGGTTACGCGAGGAGTTAGGGTAGCGCCATGCGCCGCCAGTATATTCCCATCAATTCTGTTTCGGATATTGACACGTCGCGTATTACCACGCGCAGCATTGAAAACCGCTACGTCGATTCGCAGGGCAGGCGTTTCGCCACGCGTTTCAACCTACGCACCCGGCGTATTGAGATTGTACCTATTGCACTCGGCCGCGAAGAGGCGATTCTCGTCAAACGGATGGCAGGCACTGAACGCAGCGAAGAAACTTCAAACAGTGAGATGCGCATCCAGAACAGGGTACATCCAAACCCGATGAAATTGCCAGCGTGGCTCGTTGCCATGAATATTGAGCCCGACATGACGCATGCTGAACTGCACGGGTTTCTTGTCGAAGCCGAACGTGAAATGCAACGTAACGGCGAAAGGTACCGCGGTCTCATTCAAAGTCTCAAAATGTCATCGATTCTCGAAGATGTCAAAGACGGTAATCAGCACGATGCTATCCTCGAGTTGACGAACACCTATGAACGCGATATTCAGGCGCATGCTTCGCGCGTACAGGCAATGGTCGTCGAGTTTCTCCGTTTTCCGAAACCGCTCGCCAGTTATCTCGGGCAGATAGACAGAAACTGCAAGAAATATGTGGAAAAACTCGAGATGGATAAGCAGAAGAAATATTGTCAGGCTTATCTGCTCGCAGGCGAAATGTTTGCCGTGTTCAAAGGTTGCCTCGAACTGATCGACATGATCGGTCGCTTTACTGCGGACGCAAAACCAGACCGGTTGAATTATGATCGCAAGGGCGCTTATGAATCGGCGATGCAGACACTCGGTTACCTTAAGGAATCACTGCACCAAGAAATGCGCTCGTTTATGGGCGTCTTGACATTTGCTGATGTGATCTGAGCACATTCCTGCCGCACAGATTGCCTCCGTGCAAGCGGCAGGCTTTGGACATCCTGTCCTTAGCCCATTTTTGCCGCTTCGCGTTGGCGCTCTGCTGCGGCACGCTTGCGGATAAACTGGACTTGCTTTTCGAGCTCCGCCAGATCTTTGCAGATGAACTTACCCTGATCGAGGCGAAGATTTTTGTCTGACAGCATGGTAATCAGATACTCTTCACCCCTATCAGCGGGATAACCGAGCATCTTGAGAATTTCCTGAGAACCGATATCAAATACGTAACTGGTTTTCGGCTGAATCGCGACCTTCTTCTTCTGAACCTGCGTGAGCAGCGTATCGTACATTCGGCCAACCGGATCGGTGATAAGCAGGTTCGCAAGCTGGCGATATGCCAGCCAGATACGTTCGCTGAGTAGGGTAATGAGTTTCGTTGCCAGCTGCGGCTGCGCCTGTACCATCGCTTCAAAGTTTTGCTTGTTAATTGCCAAGGTCGTCACATTACCGAACGCGGCAGCCGACGCCGAACGCGGCTTGTTTTCCAGAAGCGCCATTTCGCCGAAAATATCACCGGGATTCAACACCGCGAGCAATACTTCGTTCTCATTTACGACTTTCGTAATCTTAACCTTACCACCCTGAATAATGTAAAGTTCATTGCCAGGTTCATGCTCGATGAAGATCATCTGACCGTCAGCAAAGGTACGCGCAAGCGCGTTACCTGCCGGCGCGGGCACCGACATCGGTGCGCTCATGTTCTGCAGTGCCATTTTGGCCTGCGGTGCGAAAGCACCCGTAGGGTAATATTGCAGATAGCGCTGGTATGCGTACGCCGCATGCTTCATTTCTTGCTTGCCGTTGTAGAACTGCGCGATGTTGAACATCATCTGCGGGTCTTCTTCGACGGTGCTGTGGAATGTCAGTTTGGTGATCGCGCGGTCGATAATCCGCAGGCGTTGCGAGAAGTAGCGGATGATCTTCATCGCGATGGGGGCGTTCTTTTGGATGAGTACGCCAAACTGATCACGGCCGACGTTGATCATCGAGGTCGCAGCGAGGCACTGAGCGGTCTCAATATGCGGATGCCCGCTCATCGCTGAAACGACACCGAAAAAATCGCCCGGGTTCAGTACAAGGCTGGGCTCTTCACCCGGAATCGGCATTTCGGCCGTCAGCCGCACCTTGCCCTGCCGTACAATATAAAACCCGGGGGCCGCCTTGCCTTCCACGATGACAAAAGCGTTCTGCTGAAAATTCGCTATTTGGAACATAGGTGGGCTATTTATCCCTTTTAATTATCGGCACATGCCTTGGCAAGGTGAACAGTAGAATGCTGATTCTTATGGATATACAGGCCTTTTAGCGGGCGCACCCGTTTTCGGGCTTGCTGGGGCGTAACGCCTGCCATGACGGTACCTGCCCTCAGGGCAATTATGCGCAATTCAGTAGGATTCATAACGGCGGTGAGCGTCGTTGCCGGGAGCGTCATCGGTACCGGGGTCTTTCTGAAACCGGCGACGATGGCGGCCAATGCACAGAGTGTCCCCTGGGTGCTGACCGCTTGGCTCTTAGCGGGACTTCTATCATACGCCGGGGCACTGACCTATGCCGAGCTCTGCTCGCGTTATCCTGAAGCTGGGGGAGAATATGCCTTTTTGCGCGAGGCTTACGGCGATTTCGCCGCATACCTGTTCGGCTGGATGCGTTTCACCATCGGGGCCCCCGGCAGTGCGGCCTCCTATGCGGTCGGGGCAGCGACGTTTTTGCATGCCGTTATACCTTATGAGGCTTCGGGTATCCGCATCTGGCAAGTAGCGGTGGGCTTTGTACTCGTCTTTACGATCATCAATAGTGTGACCATATGGGTCAGTGCATCGGTGCAGGTCGGCCTGACGGCGCTCAAAATTATCAGCATCGCGGCCATTGTCGTGACTCTGGTTTTTTTCACACCCGCGCATACATCCCCCTCACCTGCGGCTGTGTGGCCGGGTATGGTATCGTTTTCGGCGGCGATTCTGGCGGCTTTATGGGCCTATGATGGTTGGAACAACTTGCCGATGCTCGGCGCAGAAGTGCGCAACGGTCGTAAAAACCTGCCACTTGCTCTCGCGATTGGCATGGCCGTGGTCATTTTCGTCTACCTCGCTCTGAATGCGGCTTTTTTTCGCGTGCTGGATTTTTCCGAGGTCACTCAACTGACAGCGGTGGGGCGCTCGGCGCAGACGCCCGTGGCTACTGCGGCCCTCTCGCACAGCATTGCCGGTGCGAGTGTCAAGGTCATCGCCGCGGTGCTCGTGGTGTCAGCGTTGGGCGCAATGAACGGTTCGATACTTTCGAGTGCTCGTGTGCCCTACGCAATGGCGCGCGACGGCGTTTTTTTTCGGCCATTGGCAACGCTTTCACCCAAACGCTCTATCCCGGTTATTTCGA
>JAEUSA010000159.1 GCA_016788945.1 Leptospiraceae bacterium | reverse complement strand
AGTTCGGCTGCCGTCTCTATCTTTTACTCTCAAACTATATGCACGAACTCGATAACCGCACGTTCATTCTACGCGCGCGGGCCTATGCGCTGAGCGATTCGCGCATTTTTCTGCATAAGCTGGCGAACTGTATGATGCCCTTTATCATATTCTGGTTAATCGAAACGGCCTCATTATTTTCTGGGGCGGTGATTGTCGAAGCATTGTTCTCGATTCACGGGTTGGGTTCGCTGCTGTTATTTGCTCTGCTGCAATATGACATCCGCCTGATTTTTGCCAACCTGCTTGTCATCGCGACCATCGTCTACATCACTTCGCTGCTGCAGGGTTTCTTTGCCGTACGCAAGGAAGAGTTGCAATCATGAAATTGCGGTTTGCGCACGTCGCGGCGCTACTGCTCGTCGCTGCCCTCACCGTACAGCTGACGATCAACAAACCGGCGATTCATCTATCAAAGGCGTTTGCTCCGCCGTCGCTCAGCGAACCATTCGGCACTACCCCTCTCGGCCAATCGATGCTGGCGATGGTACTTTCGGGCGCCGGTCAAACGCTTGGTTTATCGGTAGCTGCGCTTTTGATTTCTCTGCTGCTTAGTTTGTTTGCCGCGGGTTTATTGTATCTTTTTCCACTGCGCATTCGCGGTGCTTTCGCATACCTGATCGATGCCTGGCTCGCGATTCCCGGCATCTTCATCGCGCTTTCGGTCGGTTATTTTCTGCCGCAGAGTTTTTTTTCCGTTATGTTTGCGCTCATCCTTTCTGAGTTCGCCGCTTTGCAGAAATTTTTTCTGCAGCGACTCGACGAAGCGGCGAGTAGCGACTACATCACGATGGCGCGCGTCATGGGCGGCACGGCGCAGCATACCCTCATGACGCATGTTCTGCCCCGCCTCGCGCGCGAAGCAGGTTATTTGTTCTTTCTGACGCTACCTTCGATGACGCTGTCTTTGGCCAGTCTGGAGTTTTTAGGTGTTCAGACGGGCTCTGATCGCCTGTCCCTCGGGATGCAAATTGCCGTGTACAAAGATTATGTGTTACTTTACCCGCACCTGAGTCTGGCGCCGGTTGCCTGCCTGTTGCTGCTGCTCTTTTTGCTGAATTCCGCTGCGAAACTTGTGAAACGCGATGCCTATCAGGCGTAGGTGTCGAGGTTTTTCGCCTCTGACGCCTCACCTTCAGCAACCGCCGCGCCGAGCATCTTGTCGTCGAGCGCCAGTTTCGCCTCGGTAATCTGCTTGAGCATCTGCGCCATATCGGCAAGGCCGTCGGCGAGATTATTTACCGGGTTGATGTCCATAGTTTAGTATCGAGCCACACGTTATTTGAACTTAAGGAATAGCGAAAAACTTCACTACCCTTGACGGTATGTGTAGAGTCCAATAGAGTACGTTTGTTCGCTAACTGACAAGCAGACTGGAGTTGCCTATGAGAAGAAGCCTATTCCCATTTTTGCTGCTGCTACTGTTTATGGAAGCTTGCAAGAATTTCTCCTGGCCACCCGAGTCGCTCAAAGACTTGAGCACTAAGGCAGATCTCAGCATTACTAATTTCCGCGCAATACCGGGGAATACGCAAGTGACGCTCGTTTGGACAACACCCTTGAGCAGCGCCTTTGGTGGCACCAGAATTGTACGGAACCTTGGCGGTTTTGCCGCCAATGCATCGGCTGGCACAATGATCTACAGCGGCCCGGCGAATACGATCGTAGATACCGGACTCACCAATGGGGTACAATATTACTATTCTGCATTCCCCTTTGACCTCGGCGGCAATTTCCAGGCCGCCGCGCAGAAGCAAACCATCCCGACGGCACCGTGCGGCGGGGGCGTATGCCGCATCTTTGTCACTGCAATTACCTTCAACGGCAATCTCGGGGGTATTTCGGGAGCGGATGCATTGTGCAACGCCGATTCAGCCAAACCGAATGCGAGCTCGTACAAAGCTATGCTGAGCGATATGCTTACGCGCTCGGCGTGTACCACCCCTGCATGCTCTGGCGCTGCGGGGGTTGAACAGAGTTTAGATTGGCCGCTTTTCGCAGCGGTTAACTATGTTCGCACTGACGGTACCACGCCGATCGGCACCACATCGGCGAACGCGTTGTTACCGGCGACTCTGACAAATGCCATCGCCACGGGAGGCGGCCAAAACTGGACTGGCCTTAACGCCGACTGGACAAGCAGTACCGATCATTGTAGCGGATGGATAGACGGCACTTCGAGTTTTTCGGGTGCACGCGGTACGCAAAACTCTGGCACGGCGACGGCTTGGTACAACGGCTCGAATCCGTGCGTCACGGGGCGCGGCCTTTACTGCGCTGAACAATAAATACTGCTGCCGGCAACCCCAGTGGCCACCAAATTTGTTGACGCCGGTGCGTCACAAAAGTCCATCCGCCTATATGAAAGCCGTCAAAACGAGAACCGACCACGCCACGCATGGCAAAGGCCCGACCCGCATGTATGCCAGCCCGGCGCTCGACCCGATGTATACTCCGGTTGACCAGGTCGGTGTCGAAGAGCGCGTGGCACGGTTCAAAACACGCAGCATCAAGAACGAGGCAAAACTCGCCGGCATTCGCCTCGCCATCAGCATGATCGACCTGACTACGCTTGAAGGCAAAGACAGCCCGGGAAAAGTCGTGCAGCTGTGCCAAAAGGCGATGCGGCCTTCAGAACTTCCCGGCGTGCCTAAGGTCGCCGCGGTCTGCGTATACCCGAATATGATTCCGATTGCCAAACAGGCTCTCAAAGGTTCGGGCATTCACATCGCCTGCGTATCGACTGCTTTTCCCGCAGCGCAGATTCCTCTCGATATCAAAATCGAAGACGTGCGCCGCTCCGTCGAAATGGGCGCCGACGAAGTCGACATGGTCATATCGCGTGGGCAGTTTCTCGCCGGTGAATATAATTATGTGTTCGACGAAATTGCGGCGGTAAAAGAGGCGTGTGGTAAAGCGCACCTCAAGGTCATTCTCGAAACCGGCGAGCTCGAGACTCTCGACAATGTGCGTCGGGCAAGTTTTATCGCAATGCGCGCAGGCGCGGATTTCATCAAGACCTCCACCGGCAAGGCGGCGGTGAACGCCACCATGCCGGTGACGCTCGTGATGCTTGAATGTATTCGCGACTACTATGACGATACCGGCATCAAAATCGGCATGAAACCGGCGGGCGGCATAAAATCTTCAAAAGAAGCGCTGCATTACCTCGTGATGGTTAAAGAAACTTTGGGCGACCAATGGCTGAACCCAGATTGGTTCCGTTTCGGCGCATCGACGCTGCTGAACGATCTGCTGATGCAGTATGCGAAGCAGGTCAAGGGTGGCGGATACCAGTCGCTCGACTATTTTTCTTTAAGCTGAAAAAATTTATCACCACAGAGGTTAGAAAGAGCACTCAGATTTGTGCGCTGAGAGATCTTCTGAGAAAAGCTCTGTGAACGCTGTACTTATTTTTTTTCTGATTTTCTGTAGACTCGACAGGTGTGTGCACTCCACGTGCCAAACGCCCAGGCTGGCAGAGAATGGCTTCTAAGCTACAGCTTATTTGCCAGATCGCGTTTGCGGGTTTGCGCGCGCGCCTCAGCCGGCGACCAACGCGCCTCGCTATTCTGGCCGGCGCGGGGGAGCTACCGCGCATTGCAGCCGAAACCGCGCGCGCGCGCGGCCTGCAATTTATTCTCTACCACATTACCGAAGCCGATCTCGATCAACAACTCAACGCCGATCAGCAGATCATCCGGCGCAGCATTTCGCTGGGCAACATTGGGCAAACCCTGCAGTATCTGCAGCAGGACAAAATCACCGAGGTCATTCTGCTCGGTAAAATCGAAAAACAACGCCTATTACAAGATGTAGAACGTGACAAGTTGGCAAATGAGATCTATGATAAGGCTGCCGACCGCCGCGACGACACCTTGTTTCTCCAGTTCGCGGCGGTGCTCGCCACAATGGGCATAAAAATATTGCGGCAGAAAGAACTTTTGCCCGGTTGTTTTCTGAAGCCTGGAATTCACACGCGGAAAAAGCCAGATGACAAAGTGCTCGTTGGCGATATCGAATTTGGCTATGAACTGAGCCGCAAGGTCGGCAGTCTCGACATCGGACAAACCGCCGTGGTGTTTGAGAAGATGGTGCTAGCAGTCGAAGCGATCGAAGGCACCGATGCCGCGATTCGGCGCGCAGGCGCTATCATGCGGGCAGCAGGTTCTCGGCAACGCGCCGCTGCCGGCTGTGTATGCAAAACCGGTAAGGCCTCGCAAGACCCGCGTTTCGACTTACCCGCCGTCGGTTTGCGCACGCTAGAGACCATGGCAGAATCGGGGTTGCAGTGCCTCGTACTCGAGGCCGCGCAGACACTTGTCGTGAACCCCGCTGCATTCATCGCGCGCGCCGATGAACTTAACCTCATCGTCGTCGCGCGGTGAGATGTCAGAGGAAACTCAATCGGGGATAAAAACCTGTTCAGGTTGATCGATGCCTTTTAGGGAAAATTCGCCGATCGATTTGGTACCGGCAATGAGTTGCGCAAAGTCAGCCGACAGCAGAAGGTCGCGACCGGTTGTCTTGCATAAACCCTCGATGCGCGACGCCTTATTGACGGCGGGGCCAATGACAGTAAAATCAAGCCGCCGGTTCGCGCCGACATTGCCGTACTCGACCTCACCAATGTGCAGCGCAATGCCGTGGCGCATCGGCGGCAAACTTTCGCTCTGCCGGCGTTCGTTCATCTCTGCCAGTGCAGATTTCGCCGCCTGTGCCGCGGCCAGCGCCTGCTTCGCGGCTTCGCTGGCGCCGCCGTCGGCAACCGGAAAGATGGCAAGCACGGCATCACCCATGTACTTCAGAATTTCTCCGCCATGATTAATGATTGGTGTCGAAATAGTGTCGAAATAGCCATTCAGCCATTCGATCAGTTTACCCGGTTCCGTTGCTTGTGACAGGTCGGTATAACCGCGCAGATCGGAAAACCATATAGCCGATGAAATGCGCTCAACGTCACCGGGTTTAATGGCGCCGGCGAGCACCCTCTGTGCCGGATGCAAACCGAGATAGACAGCGAGAAGATTCTCGGTAATGAGCCGGTTAACCTGAATTTCCATCGCCGCGGCAAGCGGTTTGGCGCTCGAGCGCAATACATCGAGTTGCTCTTCTGAAAAACCGCCGGCACGCCGCGTCGCGAGACTCACGCGATGGGCAAATTCGCTCAACTTCGGCAAGGCGAAGAGAAAATAATCGGTACCGCCGGCGTCACGGATGTCATCGACAATCGGATATTCGTTCTGTGTTGCGTGCACGCGCGAACGCACCTCATGCGCCCCGAGATCGAGCTTCTTATAGGGACTCACCTGATAGGGCACGGAACGCGCAAAAGCGCCATGCGAGAACGTGATTTCTTCAACGCTGGTGCCGCCGACCGCTGTGGAACGCTTATTGAGATAAAAGCGATTCCCCAAGACGGGCAGCTCGATGGCATCGGCTGTCCAGCCAAAGCGGATGGATTCAATTTCAGGGTGCAGCGTGCGCACCATAAACGTGCTACGAAAAATGTCGAAGCCCATCTCGTTGAGCTTTTGCACATAACCCACGACAAGACCGGGTATGCCCGCTGCACGTGCACCATCGGCGATCAGCCAGTCACAAATCGCCCCGGCCCCTGAGTTGTGCATACTTGGCTATCTGCAAATTGCGCCGCGTGCGCCAATGCAAAAATCGTTTGCGGTAAGTTTATTTCCGTTGCTGCCAGTCGTATTCCATGCGACGAGCGGTCGCCTCGGCGATGTCACGCCCTACGAGGCGCGCGACAAGATAGAGAGACATTTCGATGCCCGCAGAAATGCCGCCGGAGGTCACAATTTTTCCTCCATCGACAAATTTCGTTTCCCCGACAACGTTCAGCGCCGGATAACGCGCCTTGAGGTCTTGCCTGTCCAGGTGGTGGGTCGTGACTGTTTCGTTGCTGAGCACACCACTCTCGGCCAAGAGAAAAACGCCGGTACAGACAGAGGCCACGAGCGGTGTTTGTGCTGCAATCCTGCGCAGCCAGTCAAGAGCCGTACGATTCTTGATTTCAATTTGTTCCGCGCCATACCCACCAGGCACAATCAGCCCATCAAGCTGCGGATGATTATCGAAACGGAAATCAGCTCTTACCTTGAGGCCGTTGCGCGCCGACAAAAGTTCATCGCGCTCAGATATCGTCGCAACACGAAAGCATTTAGTCTTCGTAGCCGGATATTCCGCGAGGCTGAAGACCTCAAATGGCCCCGCGAAGTCGAGCACCTCGACTTCGTTGAAGAGCATCAGCCCAATTTCCATAGGCTTCGAAGTTATGTGTGGAACGGACATCTTTTCTCCATCTCGGTTACCGCTTCAGAATCCCCCGGCTTTGCCCGTTGCAAGAGGCCGTCACGGGTTTTTTCCCAGGAGTCTTTGTCACGGTTCTGACCAAATTTGAATTTGGCAGATATCTTATCGGGCACGATTTTTACCACGAGCACCGATTTGATATTGCGCCGATATTCATCGTCATTCATCGTGAACGGGGAATATCCGCCTTCTGGCTGCAATTTCTCCATGAATGCCGACAGCGCCGCAATTTTTTCCTCGGCATCTTCAACGATCAGCGCGTGGCCATAAACAATCACCGACTTGAAGAATGCAGTCGCTGGGCACGCCAGCTTGTCGCTGGTAAAATACGAAGGCACGAGCGCAACCTCATCGGCAACACAAAAAGTCACACGGTTATCGGCCTTGAGCTCGGCGACTTTGTTTCCCAGCCTGCTGCTGTGAAAGTACAGTGCGTCCATAGTCCAAACAAAGTTGAGCGGAGTGATCTGCGGATATTCGGCTGCACTTTTGGTTGATAGAAACCCGAAGGACATCTGCTGTAAAAACGCCGAAATTTCGGCCATGTCGGTTTCGCGGTGCTCGCTGCGCCGCATCGGTGTACTTACCATCATAGTGCAGAAATAATACTCATTCATCTGGTTCACGACAATTCCAGTTTTTGCTTTTTTTACTGTACCAGATGTCCCCCTACCCTCTGCTGCAGAATGCATTCGCGCCGCGGGGGCATGACAGAGAGCAAAGCGCATGCAATTTTTGCCCGTCTGCGCGACGACATTCTGCACGGGCGACTGCGCAGCGGAGATACGCTACCCGGTTCGCGCCGCATCGCCGCAAAAACCGGCGTCGCGCGCGGCACAATTAATATTGCCTATGCAATGCTGTCGGCAGAAGGTTTGATCGAAATACCGCCGCGCGGCAACCCCCGTGTACGCGTCAGCCTGCCGGTGCCCAAAAGAAAATCCCCCGCACGCATCAGGCTCACGCGCTGGGCCCGCAGCTTACCGCCTTTACCTACCGCAGACAACGGCGCGGCATTTGTTACGGGCAAACTCGCCGATGAATTTTTTCCCGAGCGCGAATGGCTCGCCTCGCTGGGCGTCGCGCGCCGTGCATTTGCCGTCAGGCATGAAGATTCGGTGGCCGGTAGTCATGAACTTCGCCGTGCGATTGCCGACCATCTGCGCATTTCGCGCGGGTTTACGGCGCACCCTGAGCAGATTGTGGTGACCAACGGCTCTATGCAGGCGATCACCTTGCTCGCGCAGTTGTTGCTCGATGCTGACAGCTTGGCGGCTGTCGAGAACCCGGGTTTTCACGGCATACGCGCTGCGATAATCTCGACCGGCGCGCGCGCTGTGTATTGCGCTCTCGACAACGAAGGCATGCAAACACCGCGCACCAAATGCCGTGTGATCTTCCTCACACCGGCAAGCCAGTTTCCTACGGGCATACGTATGTCGCACACC
>JAEUSA010000090.1 GCA_016788945.1 Leptospiraceae bacterium | reverse complement strand
TTTACCGGCCTCAGATAACGAATCGAGGCATTGATTGTCAGCATGCGCTCGCCGGCTTTTTCTATAAAGAACAAGCACATCATGGCGGTGATCGTGTCGCCGACCGTAAAATAGGCGCCGCCGTGCAGAAGGCCGTGCAGTGCACGGTTTGACATGGCGAACGGAATAGAAGCCTCTGCAAGTTCGCCACTGACATTTTCGAGCTTCATTTTTGTGGTGCCCGGGTGACACTGGTCAACGAGATGCTGAATTTGCATGACAAAATCACCCTCGCGGCGGATGTCAAACAGGTCCTTGGGAATGATGTCAAAGATCAGATCTGCATTGTGCATATACACTATCCGTAACCAGCAAGTACTTACTCCCGTCAACCGGGAACCGAGTTGAGGGGATTTGCCGAGGGCTGAATGACCCGAAAATCAGGAAAACAGATGAGCCTTTTTCAGCAACGGTATCCAGCCGGCAAACGGCAACAGGTATGCGGCCTTGTCAGGATTGCGCGTTAAAGCACTTGCAAAACCGGTGTTGCTGTAATCCAGTGTGACGGATTTGTTTTGCTCGTACTGTCGATCGTGCTCAGCAAAGAGTAGCGGCCACCCACTTGGCAGGGCATAGAGCAGCTTGTCGAGATTCGTGCGCCACATTTCGATGAGCTCATCCCAATGGTATGGATCTTTACCATATTGGGCTTCAGCCTCGTGGACGTGATTCTGCATTTTCTGCTGTATCTGATTCGTGATGTGGCGCAGCTCGCCCTTACTGATTTTGTCGGGGTCTGCGTCCGTCATCTCATATATCTTGATGGGCTCACCCATGACATAAGTGAGTTTTGCCGGCATGCCAAAGTAAAATGCCCAAGGGCTGGCCGGCAGCATACCCAACATCGGCCCGATCGGCAAGAACGGCAATTTGATGACTTTTTGGATTGCCTTGTTAATCTCTTCAATGCGGTAGCTGTAAGGATTAATATACTCGCCATTGATCGTCGCGACAGGTATGATATCAACCTTGAACTTCATTGCCATGCGTGTGAACGATAGAGAAAAATGTTGCAGCTTGTAGCGTTTGTCGAAACCTTTGCTGATTCCACCGACTCCCTCGGGATAAATGAGCAAGTCAGCGAGCGATGAGTGCATCATGGCTTCGAAGTTGTCGAGTGTTGCATCGATGCAACCCACTTTGCGCCAGAAATTGTGCATCATGTATGGGTTCAAATAATCGGTTTCTGCCAACGCTTTATATATGAGCGGACGCGCGGCATCTTTGAGCTGGTAGCCCGCACGTTTCAGCAGGCCGCTCGAGAAGATAATCGCATCCCACGGAAACGCCATGCCCGAGTGGTTGCTGATATATATGAGTGGCAACGGCGGATTGTTGCGTTTCGGCAGCTCATCGAAACCGATCCAGCGCGAGCGAAAGTACA
This sequence comes from Leptospiraceae bacterium, assembly GCA_016788945.1. GTDB lineage: Bacteria > Spirochaetota > Leptospiria > Turneriellales > Turneriellaceae > Turneriella. The sequence goes on along the minus strand of JAEUSA010000090.1, from coordinate 3,192 downwards.
TGCGATCAAGAAACTCGGCTACATTCTTGGTAAAACTCACGGCATAATCTTCATGGAAATACCGGTTGATCTCACCTAATATTCTTTTTATTTCAGCGGCTTCGGGTGGCAAATTGCGGGCATAAAATTCATCGCCGAATTCATTGCCCTCGGGGATAACGAACGCGTCGTTCATTTTGTGTAAATGCCGGTTTGGTGCCATATATCCCCCGAGGCCATAACCCGGCCCGTATCTCGAGCCGGCGACCCGGCTGAATTTGTAAACTCCGAAAGGGGTGATGTCTGCAGATAGTCTTCGTCGCGGCTGACGGTCGGCATCCGAACAGCATTGAGAATGGTTGCCGGGTGGGGGGCATTGGCAAGTGTCAACCTGATTCACCTTCATTGGGGGGCTCCATGCATTTTAACTACCTCGATTATGGCATACTGATCGCTTATTTACTTCTGATTCTCGGCGTCGGTCTCTGGGTTTCACGGCCGAAACCGGGTGAAGACAAGAATGCGAGCGATTACTTTCTCGCGAGCAAGGGGCTTAGCTGGTGGGTGATCGGCGCCTCGCTCATTGCCTCGAACATTTCTGCCGAGCAGTTTATCGGCATGTCGGGTTCTGGTTTCGCCATCGGTATGGGCATCGCAAGTTATGAGTTCATGGCCGCGATCACGCTGATTATTGTCGCAGTCTTTTTTATGCCTATTTTTCTCAAAATGGGTATCTACACGATGCCCGAGTTTCTTGCCCGCCGCTATGACGAGCGGGTCAAAACCACGATGGCAATTTTCTGGCTAGGCGTTTTTGTATTCGTCAATCTTTCGTCGATACTCTATCTCGGGGCGCTCACCATTAAGAACGTGATGTTTAACGGGGCGGATGTCCATTTGTTCGGACGCGCCGTAGATCCGTTATGGATCGGCATCATTCTGCTCGGCGCGTTCTCTGCCGCGTATTCGGTCTATGGTGGTCTCAAATCGGTGGCCATTACCGACGTTATTCAGGTTGTGTTTCTGATCGGCGGCGGACTGTTCACAACCTATGTCGCGCTGCAAGCCACGAGCGATAACCACAGCGCGGTCGATGGTTTCGCCAAGCTGATGAACAGAGCACCCGAAAAATTCGACATGATTCTCGACAAAGGAAATCCGCAATACACCAACTTGCCGGGCATCAGCGTGCTCATCGGCGGTATGTGGATCGCCAACCTCTATTACTGGGGTTGCAACCAGTACATCATTCAGCGCGCGCTCGCTGCGAAGAGCATACGCGAAGCCCAGACAGGTCTCGCCTTCGCCGGCGTGCTCAAACTTCTGCTGCCGCTGATTGTTGTCATACCCGGTATTGTGGCTTACGTGATTACCCGCGACGCGCAAAGCCCGCATTTCGGAGAAATTACTAAACCCGATGCAGCATACCCGTGGTTGTTGCACCGGTTTGTACCCAATGGCGTGAAGGGCCTCGCCTTCGCTGCGCTTGTCGCCGCCATTGTGAGCTCACTCTCTTCAATGATGAACAGCATCTCGACCATTTTCACGATGGATATCTACCACGGCCATATTCACAAAGCGGCATCACAGACCCATCTGGTGCGCGTCGGCCGCATTGCAGCCGCGGTAGCACTGATAGTTGCAATACCCGTCGCGATTGCATTGCAGAACCTCGATCAGGCATTCCAGTTCATTCAGGAATTTACCGGTTTTGTGAGCCCCGGTGCGCTCGCGATCTTTTTGCTGGGTTTCTTCTGGAAGCGCGCAACGGCCAACGGTGCCCTGCTAGCTGCGCTCGGCACTTTCGTCTTTTCGTTCGCCCTCAAATCGCTTCTGCCGCAGGTGCCGTTTTTAGACCGCATGCTCATTGTTTTTGCGCTCTGCGTTGGGGTCATGGTTATCATGGCCTATGCGGCCCCCGGCAAATCGGCACCCCGGCTCGTCGAAACCACGAGCGGCATGTTTGCCACCAGCACCGGTTTTAAGCTGACTTCGATAGTCATCACGCTGGTGTTGATCGTTATTTATGCTTGCTGGTGGTAACTGTGGTAGCACCGGAAAAAATACACTCTGCTTTTGCCGCGCGGTTCGGGTCGGGTGGCAGATTCTACTGCGCACCGGGTCGCGTGAACCTGATCGGCGAACACACCGATTACAACCTCGGCTTCGTACTGCCGGGTGCAATTGATAAGGCAATTACGCTCGAGATCCGTCCCAACAACTCGAATGCGTACCGGGTCTATTCACTCGATTATGACGATGAGGTACGCTTCGCCGCAGGTGAGGCAAAATTGCCGCAGGCATGGGCGAACTATGTCCTCGGCGTAGTCATGGAATTCCATAGCCGGTGTTTTGGCGTTCCCGGTTTCGACGCGGTTTTTGCGGGCGATGTACCACTCGGTGGCGGCCTGTCGTCTTCGGCCGCGCTCGAAAGTGCGTTTGCCTTTGCGATCAACGACCTCTTTAATTACGGGCTCGGCAAACTCGAGCTCGCGCAGATCGGGCAGAGCGCCGAACACAAGTATGCCGGCGTGCGCTGCGGCATCATGGACCAGTTCGCCTCGCTGCACGGCGAACAGGGTAAACTTATCCAGCTCGACTGCCGTTCGCTGGAACACGAAATGATTCCTTTTGCTCCCGCCGACTGGCGCGTCGTACTCATCGATACGCACGTGAAACACTCGCTCGCATCTTCAGAATACAACCAGCGCCGCGAGCAGTGTGAAGCGGGCGTGAAGGCTCTGCAAAAGCGGCACACCCACGTCAAAAGTCTGCGCGATGCGGATTTACCCATGCTCGAAGAGAGTCGCCGTGAAATGGGAGAAACCGTTTTTTCACGCTGCCGCTACGTGGTTGAAGAGAACATCCGCCTGCTGAGAGGCGTCGGGCTTCTCAAGGCCGGCGACTTTACCGCTTTTGGCAAAGAGATGTTTGCCAGCCACGCGGGCCTGCGCCACCTGTACGCGGTCAGCTGCGACGAACTCGACCATTTAGTCGATACCGCGGCGCAGCTGCCGGGCACCGCCGGTGCGCGCATGATGGGCGGCGGTTTCGGCGGCTGTACGATCAACCTCGTCAGCGAAGCCGCACGCGAGACAGTCATCGCGCGCTGCAGCGAATCATTCGAAAAAAAATTCGGGCATAAACCATTGGTCTATGACGTCGTCATCAGCGACGGCGCACGCCGGCTGAGTTAACTAAGCCGCTGAGCAA
>JAEUSA010000074.1 GCA_016788945.1 Leptospiraceae bacterium | reverse complement strand
CGCAGATTTACGCTTACCTTACGCGCGTGATTCAAACAACAAAATTCAGCGAGCACTTGAAAGAGCGCCTCGGCCAGGCGGCACCGGGACACGACCCCGTTTCGGCCACCTACAGCATCCGTGCGCCCTGGCCGGGGGTTCAGCTGTATTACCCCCCGGTAAAATATCTGCCGCGCGAAGAACGCTATGAAAGCAAAATCGAAGCCGCCGACAGGCTACGCAAATATGCCGCCGCGAATGAAGCGCATACAGTGATTTTCGACCTCGAAGACGGCTGCCGGCAAAAAGCGATGAGCCGGGCGTTTCTCGCCGAAATGTTGCCCACAATACGGGCTGCGATTCCCGGCCGCGTCGCGATACGCATTAACCCGATGGGAAGCGCTGAAAACCATCTCGACCTGCGGCTGATCACAGAAATCGGCAGCTGCATCGACGACGTCATGCTGGCAAAAGCCACGGAAAACTACGGTATCGACGAATTGCACGAGCTCGGTAATCACCTCTCGCGATCGGCTAAAACCCTGCGCATTCAGCCGATCATCGAACACCCAAGGTCATTGCGCAATGCTCCTGCCATCTTCGCCTGCGACGCCGTCGAACACGTGGTGTTTGGCATCCACGACTTTTCGCGCGCCCTGCATCTGCAGATTTCACCCGAGCACTGGATCGACGAACTTTATCCTTATATGTGCGAACTGACGCTCGAAGCGCGCATCGCCGGCAAAGGCGTCATCGGTGGCGTCGAAACTCTACTGCTCGACAGAGAACCTCCGGAAAAAAATCTGCTGCCCGAATGGCTTTCGGGACACGCCTGCGACAATGCGCGCATCATCTATGAACACGCGAGACGTGAAGCGTTAATGGGTTATACAGGCAAACAGGTCATACATCCGAATCATATTCGCCTGATTCGTTACGCCTTTCAGCCGCACAACGAAGATCTTCACCGCAGTCTGCGCATTCTGCAAGAAGCGGTTAAGGCGAACGCCTTTCTCGGCGGGGCCGTGCGTTTCGAAGACGAAATGATGGATCCCCCCATGTTCGCCAAGGCGTTGCAAACCATTTTGCGCGCAATCATGCTGGGGTTTCGCGATAAAAACCTCGCTGCGATCTGTGAAGAAATCATCGCGGGCCTGCCCGAAGATAAATTACCCGAAATCTGGCCCTACCCCGTACGTTGAGGAGAAAATATGGCAGCTGAAATTTTTCGTAGCCGTTATGCGGATCAACCCCTGAATATCGCGCGGGAATGTGTCGCGCGGCATGCACATTCAGAACTGGCAAAAAAGACCGCGATGGTATTTGTAGCCGCTGACCTGTCGTACCGTGAGGTCAGTTATGCTGAACTCGAAGAACTGACGGCGCGCTTCGCGGCCAGCCTGCGTGCGCGCGGCCTTACAGCAGGTGACCGGCTTTTGCTGCGTTTGCCGAATACCTATGCTTTTCCCGTTGCATTCTTCGGCGCTCTGCGCGCGGGCATAATACCGGTACCTTCCTCGCCGATGCTCACCGGCCCTGAAGTCAGTTACCTGCTGAAAGATTCTGGCGCGCGCGCGATGGTAACCGAGGCTTCGCTGCTGCAATCGATACGCCACGAGTGCGACCTCAGTGCGTTAGCGGCAATGTATGTAGATGGCTCCACCGAACCGGGCGAGCTGTCCTTTTCCGCTGAACTCGGCGCACAAAGTCCCGAATACGAAATCAGCGACACACGCGGCGCTTCACCCGCCTATATCGTCTACACCTCGGGTACGACGGGTTACCCTAAAGGTGTTTTGCACGCGCAGCAGGCTTTGTTCGGCAGATTACCTGCTGCCACACAATGGTTTCCTTTCAGCGAGCCGGGCTTTGACCGCATTCTGCACTCGGGAAAATTCAACTGGACCTATGTGCTGGGCACGGGCATGATGGATCCACTCTATCATGGCAAGACAGTGATCGTCTACGAAGGGGAAAATTCGGCGCAGCGGTGGATCGATCTCATCGGAAAGTTCGGCTGTAACATCTTCATTGGCGTTCCCACGATTTTCCGGCAGATACTGCAGAAGACGCAGGCGGGTTCTGCACAGGTGCCGATGCTGCGCCATGCAATGTGCGCGGGTGAACATTTGAGTGACGAGGTTCTGAGTTTATGGACGCAACGGTTTGGTTTCCCGGTTTATGAAGGTCTCGGGATGTCAGAATGTTCTTATTATATTTCGCAGCGCCGGGGTGAACCGGCCAAACCGAATTCAGCCGGCAAAATACAACAGGGGCACATTGTAGAACTGCTGGACGAGAATCTGCAGCCGGTGCCCGCAGGTGAGGAAGGTATGCTCTGCATCCGACGGGATGATCCGGGTCTGTTCATCGAATACTGGAATGCCGACGAGGCCAACGCGCAGCAGTTCAGGGGCAACTGGTTTCTGACCGGTGACTATGCCATCATCGACGCTGATGGTTATGTATTCTTCATGGGCAGAAGAGATGACATAATCAAGTCATTTGGCTACCGTGTTTCACCTTTTGAAGTCGAGCGCATTTACCGCGACCACCCGGCGATCGAAGATGTCGCGGCATTCGGCGAACAAGTTGAGAATGAAAAGACTCTGATTTCGCTCTGCGTGCTAATGAAAGCCAGCCAGAGTTTCGACGAAACCGCGCTGCTTGAGTGGGGTGCAGCACGTCTCGCTTCTTACAAAAGGCCGAAAAAAATTCACCTACTGCAGAAATTTCCCCGTTCGGCTAACGGCAAAGTCCTGCGCAATCAGCTCACGCGGGCAATCGCCGAAAACGAAAACAGAAAGATTTCTTAGGCCAGTGTTCAGCGCAGCTCTTCGAAACGATCGAATTGAAATATGCCGGCGGCACTGCCATTCTTCAATTGATAGTTGCCACTGACCGATTTCAAACCGCGCCCGTCGGCGCTCGGTTCTGCATTGGCGGAATATATATAGGTGCGTCCTTTAAATTTTCCCGATGTGTAGAACTGGTTAATGACACAGCGCGCTTCGGCACAATAACCTGACAGCTGCGATTCGCCGAACATATCTTTCGCAGATCCCGTGATTTGAATATTCCACACCGCGCAGCATTCACTGCTTTCGTTGACGCGCCATTCAAAAGCCACTTTTTCCTGATTGCCGGTCTGCCACCAACCGAGCCAAAGCACCTTACGCTGCGAGGGTCCAGCATCGGCAGACAAATGCAAGCCCACAAACAGAACAGAAAACAACCACGTTTTACGCATAGAACACACCGTCGCAGTCTGTACGTGGGTCAACCAAAACGCATGCTCATGCGTCCGCGGCGTTCCGGTATTCGATTTGACACAGCATAAAATTTCCCCAACTGGCGACATGGCAAAACGCTATAGTGGGTCCCAGCGCGAAATACTGCAAGTTGACGCCTATGTGAAGCTGATGCGCGCAGCCGACACTGTCCAGGGAATTCTCGCGCGCAATGCCGAGGCGTATGGCCTGACTCTCTCGCAACTGGGAGTGCTCGAAATCCTCTACCATCTTGGCCCTGCAAATCAGAAAGATCTCGCAGCGAAGTTATTGCGCAGCGGGGCAAATATGACAACGATCATCGACAATCTCGAAAAGCGCGGTATCGTCACACGGCGCCGCGACATCGAAGACCGCAGAGCCATCGTCATCTCACTGACCGATGAGGGTCGGCAACTGATCAGTAAAATATTTCCATTGCACATGCAGAACATTTACCGCATGCTCGGCGTTCTGACAGATGACGAACTGGCGAGCCTTGCTCTGACCTGCAAAAAACTCGGCATCGGCGCGCGAGCTAAAATGACTCTATAGATGAACAACGCTATCGCCGTTTTCGCACGGCTATCTCAATTTCCTTTCCCGCGAAAATACCGCATCAGTATCGCATCGTAATCCGCCTGAGCAACCCAATAATCCATTTCGGCCCCGACAAGGCGCAAGGCCACTTCAGCGGCGGCCTGTTCGCGCAGGTTTACAATAAGCAATGTCGAATCACCAAGATCAAAGCGGGTCTTTTCCGCTTTGGCGAGATTTTCTGCGACGGATAACTCTTCTTTAATAATAGCCATTCGCTTCAGTGCATTTTCCAGCATGATCAGCGCTTCATTGGCTTCGATGGATATCCTGTCTTTCTGGTAAGAAAGTTTGGTTTTGAGAATTTCGATCTTCTGCTCCGTGCCGCCGATTTTGCCGTCCTGTTTGCGCGTCTGCAGCGGAATATTAAAGACGAGAGCGAAATCGCCTTCCCAGGGATCACGGCGAAAATTTGTCCCGGTCTGTATATCGCGTGAGCCGCGCAAGATCAGATCAAGCTGCGGTGAACGCTGGTTCTCGTGAAACGCCAACGCATTGTGCTCCATTTCAATTTCTTTCAGAATGCGCTTCACTTCAGGGCGGTGTTCCAGCGCAAACGCCTTATCGGCTTCAAACGCCGAAATACGCACCGCACCTTCCGGCGGAAAATCGGCCGGTAACTTCTCTTCACGCGGCGCAATCATTTTGCCATCTTCGGTACGAAAATACAGCGACAGGTAAAGGGCAGATTTCTGCAGTAACCGCTCTGCCGCAGTTATCTGCTCGCGCCGGGCCAGAATCGCGCGGTCGTTCTCTTTCTCTTCGATTGCCGGCAAATCACCCAGCTTGACGCGTTTTCTGATCTGTTCTTGGCGTGCGGTGGCGATCGTGAGCAGATTCTGCAGAATGCGCAACCGTTTTCCCGACGCCAGCCAGTTCCAGTAACTTGCGGTAGCGTCCCGAAATACCTGTAATCTCTGCTCATCGAGAATATTTCCCGCAATCTGTTTCTGAATCTCATTCTGCTTTAGCTCAAGGCGTCCCTGATCGACCGATCGGTCGCGCCATAGCGGAATTCTGCCACCAAAGCGTATTTCACCCGCAGAATTCGTGCGACGCTCGCCGTAATAATCAGGAAACTCCCCCTGACTAAAACGGTATCCGGCGAAGAAAGACGTGCCCCAGATCGAAGTGGGTTTTTCGAGATTGGTTTCAAACCGGTTGCTGTCATAATAACCTGACTGGTTTGTCGCCGACCCCTTGAGCGCAAGGTCAAATGCACCTTGTGCGGAGAGTATATCAAACTCGGCTTTGCGTATTTCGCGCGTCGCGAGCAAAATCACCGGAAAAGTTTTTTCCAGATTCTGCAAGACCTCGGTCAATGCCAGCGGTTGCGGGGCCTCTGCCGATGAGGGTAATGCCAACAGCAGCAGCAGTGAAAAAATAGCATGACGACCGGGTAATTTCATTTTTTCTCCTTTTCGCGCATATCTGCCGGAATATCTGGAGGAAAGTCATTGAATTTTCGCCACAATTCATAACCGACGCTGACGCGGTTGAGGAATATCCAACCGCGCGCACGAATTCCCTGGCGCAACAAGCGCGGTTCAGGCCATTCTTCGGCGGATTTTTCATCGGGTACAAGCAAGACGCGAAATTTACCGTGGCCATCGTCGGCGTTATCGACGAACTTCACTCGCGCGGGAAAAGTACCGAACGCCCCCGAAGGCCAGCCCGAAATCTGCAAAGCAGGCCAACCCTGAAACATCAGGCGCGCTTCACGCCCATCGCGTAACAGAGCAATGTCGTTGCCGTCGATCCACAGTTCAACGGCGCGACGCCCCGATTCGGGAATCAGCAGACACAGGCCCTTGCCTTCTTTGACGAACTCCGCTTCATGCGACACCAGCAAGCGGGTAATCACGCCGTCTTTTGGCGCTAAAACTTCTTGTGTGCGCTGCCGCGAAAGGCGCATTTCGACGCGAGGCAGATCTTCATTACTGCGCGCCAGTTCAGAACGCGCGCTCTGCATGGTGGCGCGCGCATCACTGATCGCCGCATCCGCGTCACGCGCAATGCGCCGGGCATCGCGCTGCATCGCCTTTTTTTCCTGCTCGGCCGATTTAAGGCCTGCGACGGCGCGCTGCTCTTCGGTCTTCGCGCGTTTGAATTCTAATTCGGCAAGCTCTACGTTACGCTGCGAGGTTAATCCTTGGTCAAGGAGCGATTTTTGCCGGTCAAAATTTGCCCGCGCGGTATCGAGCGCCGCTTCTGAGGCGGCGACGGTCTGCTGCGCCTGCCGCACGCGCTCACTCGCCATCGCCACACGGTTTTCAGCAGCGCTCATCGCCTCGCTGCGCGCCAACTGCAAAGAAGTTACCCTTGACTCGACAGATTCGACGCGGCTGCGGGCTGCCCGCATACGGTCGGTCAACGCAAAGCGCTCTTGCTCAAGTCGTTCGGTTATCTGCGGGTCGAGGTCAGAAATCGTCACCAGCTTATCCCCTTTCTTTACCAAAGAGCCCTCATGAACATGCCAGTGCACAATGCGCCCCGAAATCGGCGCTTCAATTGTCTGCTGCCTATCCGTCGGCGCAAAGGCCACGACCCTGCCTTCGCCGAGCGAAGTCTGTTGCCATGGTAAAAACAAGACGGTAATTAGCAGGCCTGCAAGGGAGACGAGATACCAGCGCAAGGTGCGCCCGCGCCAGACGGGGCCAAGGTAGCTGGCAAAACGTTCATTGATACGGCGTTCGCTTTCTGCAACATCTTCATGTTCGCCTTCAGGCGTCAGCTGACGTAGCTTGAGCAACGCATCGCTGATGTCGTAAAAATTTTCAAAATACTTTCCGAACTTCGAAAGAATGTCGAGCATGCGCGAAACAATGAGTTCGGCCGCAACCAACTGCCCGAGACTCATTTCTTTCTTTAATACGAGATAACCGCCCAATATGAGAATGATCCCATTACCGATGACATGCAAACCGATCATGCCGGCATGCTGGCGAAAAACAACATAAAAGAGACTGCGCCGTGCTCGCAAATATTCTTCACTGAGCGGATTGACTTCAGTTCCGTTCTCTCTTTCCCGTGCGGATTTTTTTCTCCCTGCGCGGCGCTCTAACCAGGCCAAAACCGCAAACTTGCTTTCAGACTCCGCATAACTACGCACAAAACCGCGCTTAAACAGCTGATAGCCGATCAAATACCCACCAGCGACGATCAGAAAAAGATCAAACAGCAGAAAATATGGATGATAAAGTGAAATGACCAGCATGCCAATAATCACCGCGATGAGCGCCGTCGAACCGTCGGTAAGCAGAGCAATCAGACTCTTTTGCAGTGAAAAAACTTCGGTAAAATAATTCATCTTTTCTGCCTCAGTGTCAGCTGCGGCTTCCGATGCGTGCAGCGCCACGCGCGCAAACAGGCGACGCTGCAATATTTCAATGAACCAGATCTGTAGCAGTCGAACCACCGCACCCGCAATGAGAAAAGCAAGCACGATAACTGTGAGAATAACGACCGGCTGCAACAGGCCGCCAAAAGACACCGCGTTGATCAGATTACCGACAGCAATCGGTACAATCAGCGCAAGTACCGCCTGTATGACGCCAAAGGCAATGATACGGTAGAAATCGCTGCGCTCGGCAAGGTAAAGCTTGCGTAATTCGCTGCGCAACAAGGCAAAACTGAAAGCCGCCGATGCCATAGCCTCTACCCCAACGCCTTCAGCAGCTCGCCGATAGTATGATCCATTTCGACGGGATGCCGCAAATGCATGCGGGTGTTAATCCGATACTGGTTCTTGCGGCCCTGTTTTTGTATCGCGATGACTCCCGCTGCCCCGAGGTCGCGCACAATGGCCAAAACCGCGCGTTCGGTAATACCGACCCGTATGGCCACTTGACGCAGAGTCAGGTCTGAATCGCGAGCAAGGCATATCAGTACGTGAGCATGATTGGTCAGAAAAGTGAAACTATGCGCCGGGGCCGCCGGTGGCTGCGCCGTGCGGGCTTTTTGGGCTTGCTGTATTGCCATCGCGCACAGCATAATAAAACGCGGTAGAACCAGCCACTTTTTATGAAATAATAATCATAACTAATAATACATGAAAAATAATTCATGTATTATGGATATCTATCTCCTGCATTCTTCTGCTGAAAATGCCCCCCTTGGCAGTGGTTGACCCTATGGCATCCGTGCGCTCGGTCAACCGCAAGAAGGCCCTCCATGGCGGCGGTTGACCCTGTCGCATCCGTGCGGTCGGTTCGCTGCAAAGACAACATCCTGTTG
>JAEUSA010000041.1 GCA_016788945.1 Leptospiraceae bacterium | reverse complement strand
CGCATTGACGGCGGGCAGCACCTGCAACGTCAGCGGTGCACCGATCAGGCGATCGGAGCGCACATTCACCTCAAGCGGTTGGGCCTCGTTCCATGCGGAAAAACGCGCCACGGGAATCTGCAGTGCGACGTCGGTTTTCGTAGCACGCACTTCAAAAATGGTATCGCCGACCGGCGTGTTCGTGCACACGAGGCCGCCGGCAAAATCGGCCTGCGCCTTGCTGCGAAAGGTGAGGCTGAGCCTGCCACGGTTTATCGCTACGGGTGATTTTTTTCCCGGGGAAACTACGCGCCCGCTCTCATGCACACAGGTGAATGAACGCCAGTTGCCGGCAGACAGCGTTTCACTCTGCGCATCGAGAGTGTGTTTATTGAAAAACCCGATAAAGCGCGCCGAGGTTACCTCAGCATACTTGCGCCACAGATCGTGCCGCGCGAATAACCCCTTCGGCATGGGAGCATAAGCGGGTGCGTTGCTGACGATGAGAAACGATATTTTGCCCAGCATATCGAACCATTCGCGGCGATTCGTCAGCGTGCGCACATACTCGTCGTCGGGCCAGCGGTCATTGCCGATATAAATGGCGCGGTCGGCCTGAGCAAGCTTGCGCCCATAATCGAGACCGGCGTCGCTTTTCATGAAATCGTGCACATAGTTGAGTTCGACTTCTGTGGCGTTGGTCAATGGTACAAACTTGTAAATCGATTGCTCGAGTGCGCTGCCTTTCAGCCGGTCATCTAACAATAAAAAAACTTTGCCGTGCACGACGCCGGTAGCGGCGAAACAAAACAAACAGGTTAAAACGGCTTTCGCGAACTTCAAGCGGCTTTGTTATATTTTTCGGCGTAGAGCCTTGTCGAAGCCACCACGCACAGTATTGGAGCGAAAATTGCACCGATGAGCGGAATAAGCACAAACAGGCTGGAAAAAATACCAAGACCGGTCGCCTCAGAGCGAAACCCTTTGATCATGTTGCTGAATTCTTTCGGCCTGCCGAGCAGGTCGAACACAGTATCGAAATATGTTCGGCCGAGAAAGTAGCTGGAAAATCCAAAATTCAGAAACGGTTGCAACGGACCGGTGAAAAACAGCAACAGCGCAATGAATGCCTGCCAGATCAGCATCTTGATACTGTACCACACGGTCGCAAGAATGTAACCGACCATCTCAGAACCCTTGATCTGTATCGTGGTAATTCCCTCACTCTGCAGAATCTTCTCGACCATCGGCGACAGAAATGGTATAACGATGATGTCGAACAGCGCGAGGTAAATCCGCATGATCAGCGAGAACAGCAAGTAGAAGACAAGGATCTTTACAATGAAGGTAAATGCGCTGAACAGTATCTTGAGTATCCACGGCCAGGTAGACACATCGAAGTTCAATGCGTTGCTGATCACACCGAGCACATAAACCCAGAGCACGAAGGCGATAATACCGACCAGTACGGCGGTGACGATCAGCGGAAGCACCATATAACCCCACAGGTTGTGCTTAGAGATATAGCCGAAGGAGTTCAGCGGCATGCCAATGCCGCGCCCGATGCGTTCAAACATGGAAAACGATAGAAATCCCCCGCGTCGACGTAAAGAAAAAAACCCGCCTGAGAGCGGTCAATTCGGTTGACCGTGCGTTTTTGGGCACATCAATGCCGTATGTCACGATTCTTACGCTTTGCGGCCTGCCTTAGTCCGCTTATGCTCGCCGCCTGTACCTACCGCGAAGGCATGCTCAAAAGCACCATTATATCTTGGGCACAGGTATCGCCCTACGGTATCACCATGGCGCTGGCCTTTTACAGTGCTTTTCTGCTGATTGAACGCGAATTTCCGCGGGTCGGGCTCAAAGTGCAGTTGGGCGACTATATTCTGCTCGCGGGCGTCATCGGCGGCATTGTCGGCGCCAAAATCGCCTATGTCATCGAAATCCGCAATACTCCCGAGTTCATGCAGGGCTCGCTGTTTTCTCACCTGTTTTCGGGCGCCGGGCTTACTTGGTATGGCGGTTTCATTCTCGCTTCGGCAGCGATAATATTTATCCTGTGGCGCAACAAGGTCAATATCCTGTTCGGCATCGATACAATGACGCCGATGCTCGCACTCGGTTATGTGTTCGGGCGGTCGGGATGCATCTTTTCGGGTGACGGCTGCTATGGCGGATTATGCACGATGAACTGGCCGGCGCCGTTTTGTATGGCTTTTCCGAATGGTGCCGCGAGCTGGGCCGATTGGCTGACAAAACACGCTCCGGGAAACCCCGCGGCTACGGCGATCAATACACCTTTTTTTGAATCGGCATTTTCGTTCGTCTGCTTTCTGTTCTTATGGGGAATCAGAAAAAAGCAATGGCCGCTCGGGGCAAAGTTCTTCCTTTATCTGTTTCTGCACGCGCTGTTCCGCTTTTCGATCGAATTTATTCGCCTCAACCCGCGCGACGTGTTTGGCGTGTCGCAGGCGCAATTCATCTCATTGATTCTGATGGCGATTTCGATAGGTTACGTCGCTGTGGCGTTTATGCGGCGTTCAATGCTGCAGAACCGCGCGTCATAATGCCGTAAATAAACTATGGGGTCTGCCCTGCGCTTACCTGCGGGCTACGGGCAGGGCCATCTCATCATCTACCGCTCAGGGCCCGATTCGCGCACCAACCGGGCGAATCTTGCATTGCTGCGCCGCATAGGCCACAAAAGCACAACACCGCTGGCCATCGAAGTTTATTATCACGAAAACACACGCCTCGCCGATTGGGCCGACACGCACGACGGTATGCGTTTTATCCGTCTGCGCAGCGGTGAGGCTTTTCCCGTAGCAGAGCGCATCAGCAGCTCGGCCTCTGCCGCAGTCATCGTGCTTGACGATCACCTGCTGTTGTCTGCCGCCGATGTTTGGCTGCTCATCGGCCAAGCGCGCAGTCGTGCTCTGACCTCTCTCAACGTGAGCCGTGCGGCGCGCGAACGCGACGAGAGACGTAGCGCCTTTTTTCTGCGCGAAGCCAGGCTGAGGCTGTGGCGCTACCTCATGCCGCAGGGTGATTTTTCTGCACACGCATTCGCGCTCAATAAATCACTGTTACCCCTGCGCAGCGGCAGTTTGTCAGAAAAAGCCGCTTTCAGCGAATTACTCAAAGAAAAAACCACCAACGCCCCGCTCATCGTGCGCGGCAGTAGCGTCGCTGTAAAACCGGTCGCGGGGGCAGCCCTGCTCGCGGCGGGGCTGAAGAGCGCCGATGCGTTTCTCGAATGGAAGCGCACGAAAAAATTCCCGTGGTGGTTCAGCGCACGCCTGCCCCTCTTTCACGTCGCGCAATTTGCCGCGTACTATGCCGCGCTGGTCTTACTCATCAGCCCCGTTTCGGCGCTCTGCGTTTTCGCCTTCGCGATTGCCATCACACCGCAATTTTTTTTCTCACGGGCACGCTGGTTGAAGTATACGCAACTGCCGGCACGTTTCTGCGCCCGCGCGGTTATGTACTTTATCGGCTGAACTCTGCAGCCGCCGCCAGACGCTCTGCGGGCGGCAGGCTGTGCAGACGATGACGCAATGCGGTAGCAGAAATATCTTCATCAAAATCAGCGATGAGCGTATACCTGAGTCCAAAGGGTTTTTCAGCGCTGGAGCCGCGGCGGGCGAATACCACAAATTCATAGTCGCGCATCAATTGATCGGCATTGTGCCATTTGTTGAGGTTGGCTGCCTGATCTTCACCTAAGACAATCACAGGCTTGATACCGCAGATGCGGGCAAGCGCCGTCAGCGTGTCGAACGTGTAATTGGGCAGCGGTAGAGTTTTTTCTAATCGGGAGAGTATCACACTGCCGACCGTGCATTCGGTTTGAAACAGAGAACGCAACAAATGAAAACGCTCGCGATACGAAAACAGGCGCTCGTCCTTGCGTAAAGGTGCTGCCGCAGCCGGCATGACAATCACGCGCGCACCGGCATAGGTATCGAGCAAATGGCGTACTATGCGGTAATGGCCGCGGTGCGGAGGGTCAAAGGTTCCGCCAAAAAAAAAATCTTTGTTTCGTTTTGCATCCGCCTATTGCCTGATTTCGCCCTGCCCGCGTGCCACATAACGCATCGTGGTAAGGTCTCTGAGCCCCATCGGCCCGCGCACATGCAGTTTACCGGTGGCGATGCCGACCTCGGCACCGAGGCCAAATTCACCGCCATCGTGAAAGCGCGTCGAGCAATTCACAAACACAGCAGCCGAATCGAGCGCGTCGATAAACTGCTGCGCGGCACTGTAATTTTCGGTAATGATCGCTTCAGAATGTTTTGAACCGTACTGCAGAATATGCCGCACGGCAGCATCGAGGTCGCCAACGAAACGGATGCCCATGTTGAGGCTGAGATATTCATGGGCAAAACCGAGCTCATTCAAAAACGGTTCAACCTTCACGCCAAGGCTGCTAAAAGCATCGATGCCGGTAGCATCGCTGTGTAAGGTAACGCCCTTGGCCGCAATGTCAGCACACAACGCCGCCGCATGTGGCCAGTCGCGATGGATGAGCAGACATTCGGCCGCGTTGCAAACACCCGGACGTTGCGCCTTCGCATTGATCACGATATCACGCGCCATCCCATAGCGCGCATCTTTTTCAATATAAATAGTGCACACGCCTTTGTCGTGTTTAACTACCGGTATCAGGCTATGCTCGGTAACGAACTGGATGAGCGCCTCACCGCCGCGCGGCACAACGAGGTCGATCTGTTTGGTGCACTTCACTAAATCGACAATCAGCGCGCGGTCGGTTTTTTCAATCAACTGCACAGCCTCAGCGGGCAGGTTCTCTGCCACCAGCGCACTCTGAAACAGCTTCACCAGCATACGGTTGCTGTGGATTGCCTCTTTGCCACCGCGCAAAATTGCCGCATTACCCGATTTAAGACACAGCGCGCCGACGTCGATCGTCACATTCGGCCGCGATTCATAGATCAGCGCCACAACGCCCAGCGGAGTGCGCAGTTTGCTCAGCCGCACACCGCTCTTCAGGGTATGGCCCTCGACCACCTCACCCACCGGATCATTAAAGGCCGCGATTTCCAGCGCGGCATTGGCCATGGAATCAATGACCTTGTCGCTGAGCGTCAGTCGGTCGAGCATGCTGGCTTCCAGTCCGATTTCGCGCGCATAAGCGATATCGCGAGCATTCTCGGTCTTCAGCTCTTCACGGTTGTCGCGCAGCCGTTCGGCCAGTGCGCGCAGAACGGCATTCTTGCGCGCGGTCGACGCCTGCCTGAGAACCTGCGAGACCTCAAGGGCATTGTCTGCGATACGTGTGATATACTCGTTCATGTAGCTGGTGCTGCGTCGAATTCAGTTTGCTGGGGTAAATCAAAAATCGATTCTGGCGAATGTCTGAATCACAAACCACACTCCGCGAGCGGGTGATCAAATTCGGCACGTGGCTCTTTCTCGTGTTCATTTTTGCCATTATTGTCATCTCGTTCGGTATGCCCGATGTCATCGGCACCAGTTCGCGCATCGATGCGTACAACGCCGCCAAAATCGACGGCGAATACCTGACAAAAGCTGAAGTTTCTGAGTACCAGAAGCGCCTCGAAGAGCGTATGATGCAGAACATGAAGAATGTCGATGCCAAAACGCGCAAGATGCTCGATGATATGACCCGCGGGCGCGCGCTCGATGAGGCAATTGAAGGCAAACTCTACCGGCAGGTACTGGCCCGCGCTGGGTATACCCCGACCAGCTCGAGCGAGCCGAAGATACTCGCCAATTTTTATAAAAAACAATTCAGCGACTACATCGTCAACGGCCGCCTCGACAAAGAGCGTCTGAATGAATTTCTGTCGCAGCGCCGCCTGACGCTTGACCAGATCGGCCAGGGCTGGTTGCGCGACTACGGCCCATCGCGAGCATCTGAAATGCTGCAAGGCACAACCTATGCTTCGGACTTTGCTATTTTAGACGACGTGCGTTTTGCGAGCACACAGAATTCTTACCAGATCGTCGGTTTTGATCAGGCAACACGTGACAAGGCGCTACGCGCAAAATTCGTGGCAACCGAAGCCGACATCCAGGATAAATTCAAAACTGAATTCCTCAGTAAAGACCCGAAAGCTGTTCTTGACGCCGCCAAGCGCGAGACGATCAAAGCGACCCTGTTTAACGAAAAAAAAGCGGCACTCGAAAAAGAATTCATGCAGACATTGACCACCGCCGCACGCAGCGGCATCGCGCAAGTGGCGGCAGCGGGTGGTACGAAAGTCATCAGTATTGCTGATGCGGGTTTGAACACCGACCTCGACAGCAAAAAGGGCAAAGATTTCGCCGCGCTGTCACTCTCCGCTCTGTCTCAGTCAGATGTCTTTGTGAAACAGCGCCTCTCAGCACCGTTAGGTCAAGTCATCGGCCCTGTAGATGCCGGCGGCTTTACCTATTTCTTCACGGTAACTGCGCGTAAATCGGCAACTCTGCCTCAGGGCAATGCATACAGCAAACTCGAGAAATCGGCAAAAGACGAGCTGGCAAAAACGAAAGACCTCCCCAAAGATGTGTCTTACGACAAAACATGGGAATCTACCTCGCGCACCAACTACGCAAGCGTGCTCACCGCCGCGCTTGAACTGCACCGCGGCAGTGTGCGTATTATCCGCTACAATAAACAGGCAGCAGGGCAAGGCGGCGCAGACTAATTCGTCTGCACAATAATCAGAGCAAGATCGTCGCTCTCTTCACCTGAACCGGTATATGCTTCGATGCGCTGGCGTAAGAACGCCAGCTGCTCGGGCGCCGGTCTTTCCAGTGTCGATTGCACCCAATCAAAGAATTTTTTCTCTCCTAACAGTTTTCCCGATTTATTAAACACATCAAAGGCACCGTCTGAATAGAGTATAATGCGCATCGGCGACCGCTCAAAACGCAGCTCTGTTTCAGCATAGTCATTTGCCGTCACACCAAGCAGGCGTTGGCTCTCTTCGAGTTTTATCAGGCGTCCCTCACGGAACAATAAAGCGGGGTGCTGCCCCGCATTGATATAGCTGAGCGCCACTTCTTTTTCACTGAACTGCATTTTGAGGCCGAATAGCGTGATAAATTCATTGCCCCGGTAATTCTCTGCCAGGTACGCATTTAATCCGCCGAAGGCCGCCGACAATGACTCGCGCCGTTCGATGAGCGCGCCGCGCAGGTAAGCGCGCGCAAAAGAAACCAGATAACCGCTCGAAATGCCGTGACCGCTGACATCGCCTAACAGCACAACAGAGGTATCAGGGGTTATGGCCAGCAAATCGATGTAGTCACCGGTCACGCTCTCGTACGCCCTGCTGTACGACCAGAAAGCAAACTGGTTAAACTGCCTGAAGCCGGGAATAATCCGTTTCTGGATGTCGGCACTCATCGCCAGTTCACGTTCGCGGCGTTTCAGTTTGACGTTTTCGATCAAAAACAGATAGTTCTGGATCAGAATCTCCGATTCACGCGCAACTTGCCGCAAGAAACGGACATCTTCTGAATAGAACGGCATGTTATCGCGGCGTTCACTGATCATGATGCCGGCCTTGAACTTTTCCATGCAAATGACCATATAGGCGCCGCGTCCCTGCAGAAAATCGCGCACGGGACCGACAAACGTACGGGTCAGCAGCGGGTATTTGCCGCGGCGCACCCAAGTTTTGGCCTGCACCCAGAATGGATCGTCCGAAGGCAGGTAGATAATTTTGTCGCTGTCGCTATCCCAATTACTGAACACGTCGCGGCTCATGATCACCTTGACCCAATAGCAGCCGAGGCCTTCGCCGAGCGACTGCGCCAGACGTTCGATAAAGTTATTCACGCGCCGCGGATTCGCAATCTGCT
>JAEUSA010000144.1 GCA_016788945.1 Leptospiraceae bacterium | reverse complement strand
GTTTTTCCTGACTCTTTGTTCTTTACCTGCACAATAGTTGCTTGCTTGATCGGTGCGAGGCCCCTGACGTAGCGTTCTGCATCGTATATTCGCCAAGCGGGCACGGTTTGTCCCTCGTAGACATTGAGTTCATCTCTGATGACATCTGCTTGAGTCACATAATGCAGGTTGTTGATCAATGGTGCAAAAAAATCGCTGTCAGGTAATACCGTACGGTTGAAAATAAAGATTTTACCGATCGCTACCATTTGATCATCGCGGCTTTCGGCAATGAGTTCTTTCGCCGAATGCGATTCTTCGATCTTCAGTAGTCGTTCCGTTTCGGGGGGAAGGTCGTCGACATGGCCGTCAAATTTTGTACAATGCAGATGAATGGCCAACGTTGCAGCGATTAAGCCGCAACTTTTCGTGATGCGCACAGCCTACTTTTTAAAATCGGTGCGTTCGCTCTGGAAGCCGGTCGTCATCGGAAAAACAATTTTGGCAATAGTTTTGTTTTGGTAATCGCTATAGATGGTGAAGAAATGCGGATCGATGTTTTCCGATTTCAGCATCATCAGAATAAGCGCAATGCCCATGCCGGCGCCTTCGGAATTATCTTGCATTTCCATGTATAGTTCACCGATATTGTCATAGCGCAGGCCATCACGGAATTTTTCGCGTATACGTTCGTCTTCACGCTTGGTGAGAGCACTGTTATTCAGAACTTCGACAATCAAACGGTCGTTATCGTACTCGAATTTGATATCGACAAAAAGTCCGCGGTCTTTTGCCTTTTGCGCATATTCGTTGATAAACTTATCGGTAAGTTTTTCCTTGAAGATACTGAGGCCGCGGCGGTAGTCTGATTCATTCTCGAGGTCAATTTTTACCTCGTCGAACAGAATACGCTTGATATTCGCCTTGGCGCCGTTTACGGCAAGCTCTTTAATGCAGGTATAGAGAGTGGCGGTCATGTCGAGCTTGTTATAACGGTTTAGCAGGCGCAGAATAATCAGGTTGAGGTCTTTTTCGGTCTCTGGCAGCAGCGCGTATGCCCTGACCTTGATGGTCTGGTTCTTTTGAATGGCACTATCGATGCGCTCCGCCAGCGAAAGCATAGGGTAAAATGAGATAGGCAGGTGAGATAGCAAGTCTAAACTGGTTCACAGGCAAAACCCGCCATGCTACCGCAAAACCCAGTAAAACGCACATTCTACCGGGCAATCACGAGTTTTTTTGCTGCCCTCGCAGCAGTGCTGATTTCGATCTATGAATCGACCCTGCGTTTCGAGATTGAAGGCGAAGATCATCTGCGGTTGTTGCGTGCACAGAAGCGCAATTACATTGTTGCCGTCTGGCATACCTTCGTCACGGCGGCTGTCTTTACCCTACACCACCGCCATTTTTGCATTTATTCCGATCACCCGCGCACAGAGTCTTATGAACGCAGTTGGACCCATTTTTTCCGCGAGATCGGACTCAAAACCCTGCGGTCACTCGGCTTTGATGTGCTCGACGCATCGCTCGGAAAGCAGTCGGCAGGTGTGTTGAACTTCATCAAAAAAATACAGAATGGCACGCCGGCCATCGTTGCCCCCGACGGTCCGCACGGACCCATCTATGAGGCCAAACCAGGCGTGATCTACATGGCCGCTAAAGCCGACAGCGTTGTCGTGCCCATCGGCGCAAGTTTTTCGCGGCGCGTTGTTGGCGCCAATTGGGATGACTTTAGTTTGCCGCTGCCTTTCTCGCGCGTTGCTTTCGTCATCGGTGAACCGATTGTGCCGCCGAAAGATTTGAGCGAAGCGGCACTTGCAGAACACAGTAGGCATGTCGAACAGGTTCTCGACAAACTTTGTTTTCGCGCAAACGAAATTCTTACGGGTACAAAGGCTACCGCGGGCGTGCAAGAAACAGACCGAGCATAATTAGTGACGCGAGCGCTGCGCTCAGTAAAAAAGGTACAGCGAGCAACGCGAGAAAAAAATCGGATTTCCATACCGAGACAAGACCTGCGGCACTCATCACGGCAAGCAGCAGCCATACCCAAGTATACCAGCCGGGCATGACGCGCGGTTTCCAGCCGCGGTTGAAGAGACCGCGCTTTCCCGTTCGGCCAGTCGTGCGCCGGTCGAGGCTGATATCTTGCGTTTCATCGGGCAGATGAACGGGATTCAGAAAATCAAAGTTTATGTTACCGCGCCTGAGGCTGCGTTCGACTTTCTCGGAGTATTCGCGGTCTTTCTCAGTTTCCGCCATGTTTCGTGAGCGCCTCGCTGAGCAGTTTTTGGTAGCGTTCTACCTCACCCCGCAGAATTTCATAACGGCGCGATAAATAGCCGGTATAGACACCGACCAGCCAGAAACCCGCTATCTTGAGTACTTCTTGGTGAAAACCGGGAATATGCGTCTGCGGCCAGTACTGGTTTGCCAATACCGCGAGGTAGAACAGATTCATCACAAACGTGCCGGCGAGCGCGACCGTCATGCCGTAGCGCAGCGCGTTAGAAACTATGATGACGTAATTTAGCGGGTACAGCAGGCTATGGCTACCTCCGGTCGGGATAAGCACGAGGGCCACCAGCATAAAGTCGCAACTCATCGTGACATACTTCACCCAACGGCCGATGCTTTCTTTTTTTAGAGCACGGTAGATGAGCAGCGTCAATGCGGCGTTAAAGATAATCGCAAAACCGAGTACCGAAAAAACATAGGTGGTATTGAACGCCGCGGCGCTGCCGGCAGAAAGCGTCACACCTTTGTCGAGCAGGTAAATGAGATAGGCGCCAATGGCCAGCACCAGCACCCAGCGCACGCTGGCCTTATTCTTCTCGTTGCGAATCTCCCAGAGGGCCTTTTCCCGGTTCATGTGCCGGTCATG
>JAEUSA010000418.1 GCA_016788945.1 Leptospiraceae bacterium | reverse complement strand
CGGGCATCGATACAAAACGCGTCGACGGGCTGCTTGAACTCGTTCACCTCGACCCTGCCGAGAAAAAACCGTTCAGCACCTTTTCTCTCGGCATGAAGCAGCGGTTGGGTATTGCTCTCGCGCTGATGAATGATCCTGAACTTTTGATTTTCGACGAGCCGACCAACGGGCTTGATCCCGAGGGTATTGTACAGGTACGCGGTATTCTCAAAGAAATCAACCGCATGGGAAAATCGCTGATACTTTGCAGCCACCTGCTACCCGAAGTTGAACATATCTGCGACAGTGTCGCCATTTTGCAGAATGGCAAGGTGCTGGCTACACGGCGCGTGACGGATCTCAACCGCACGGGCACTGCGTTCAGGCTCGTCGCAGCCAACGCCGCTGACGCTCCGGGAATTTTTTCAGCGCAAAACATCAGCTACCATACGACAGACGCCGCCGATGCGTTCGAGGTGAATCTGCCGGCGACAATTAAACCCGCCGAAGCTCTGAAAGGCCTCATCGCCGCAGGATTACAAGTTGAGGAGTTCACGCGCGTCAATCAGGGGCTCGAAAACTTCTTCATGCAGCTGATGGAGTCACACAGGGGAGACAAATAATGCAGACCGCAATCAAAACAAACGGAAGTCTGATCGCCGATATCAAAGCATCGATTGTCGCCGAGATGCATAAAGTTTATCGGTTGCGAACGCATGTGGTCGTTCTTGCCGTAACACTTTCGCTGATAGTCGCCGCTCTGCTCATAGAATTTCTTGCATCGCGTTACGCGGCCGAGCACACACCGCCCGGAAAATCTGCACCGATCAACCTTTCTGCGATCTGGCAAATATTCCATTTTTTCTGTCAGTACATTACGCCGATTGTCATCGCGCTGATCGTCGCATTCCAGTCGGGAAAAGAGTTCGAATGGAAGACCTATCACCAGATTCAGCTCAAGGGGCAGACCCCCGCGGCGTATGTTGTCAGTAAACTCGTCACTTTTGCCGCTCTGGCTTCTGCGACTTATCTGATACACTTTCTGTTGGTTGTACTCGTGTATGGTATACGCACTGCGGTTGCGGGAGAATCATTTGATCTGCCGCTGCTGCAGATCATTACCGATTTTACCTACTCGCTGCTGGCGATCTCCATTGCCCTGTTTCTCACTGTCCTCGTGGTATCGGCCTCTGTCGGCATCGTACTGACGCTGGTCTATCTCTGTGTACTCGAAATGATTCTGTTACCGCTCATCGCTACACTGTCCGGAGCCTTTCATCAAGAAGGCGTCGCGACGGCGCTGAGTTACAGCCCGATGAAGTTGCCCGAACGGCTCATGAATTCGGCGCTGGCCGAGAATATTTCCGGTGCGCTGATCATTGCCCTGGTTATCATTCTGCTTCCGGTTGTGACGGGTTGGCTGTCTTATTTTGTTCTCAACCGCCGGCAGATTGGCCTCATTCGTTGAACCGTGCCGCGCCTCGCGCCTGCGCTGATTCTGCTTGTTCACATCACCGCCTGCGGTGTAAGGCGCCCCATCGAGATGAAGGCTGTAGCCGGCTTGCTCGACCTCACGGCGCACGATTTTGCAAACTCACCGACTCTCGTTTTAGGCGGTGAGTGGGATTTCTATCGCGGAAAGTTTTTTTCAACGGCAGCTGAAGCTTCAGCCGTTATTCCCGAACGCGTCGTTTTGCCGCAGACCTGGAATGGAGAAGGCACGGCGACCTACAGATTGAGGCTGCGCCTACCGCCGGTCGAGCAGACCTTCGCCGTGCATATGGAGGCACAGCTTTCTGCTTACGAAATCCTCATAAACGGCAAACCTGCTGCGGCATCGGGGGTGCCTGGCGCCGATGCCGGCGCAACGCAGCCGGCCACTTTGCCGCTGACCGCAGAAGTCGTCTCGCGGGGTGATGTGGAAATTCTTCTGCGCGTCGCGAATTTTCATCACCGCAAAGGCGGCATTTTTAAGAAAATTTATTTCGGCACCTCGCACGCGATGGCGAGTCAGGTGCAGGCAACGCGTCTTGCTGACATGGCGCTCGTCGGCATTCTCGCGACGATGGCATTATATCATCTGATCATTTTTTTATTGCGGCGGCGCAATAAGGCCGCGCTATTCTATTCACTCGTGTGCATCATGATACTGGGGCGAACCGTTACCACCGGTGAAAAACTTTTACCCGTCCTGCTTCCGGCTGTACCATTTTCCGTCTACACGATGATCGAGTATCTGTCCTATTTCTGGGGTATTCCGTTTGCGTTGCGGTTTTTTTATGAACTCTATCCGGGCCGCCAGAGCGCGCGCATCCACAGCCTGTTTTTTATCGCCGCGGCGTTCTTTTCGCTCGCGGTTGTTTTGCTGCCGCTGAGGCTCTACAGCCATACGTCATACCTTTATCTGCCGGTGATGGTAGCAGGCATCATCGTCGTTGCCTTCTTGCTGATTCGTATGGCCTGGATTGGCGAACCCAATGCGCGGGCCTTGTTGGCGGGTTTTTCCCTGCTTGCGGTAACAGTGATTAACGATGCGCTCAATACCGTTGAAATACTCCGCACGGGGTATCTTGCACATTTTGGTTTTCTGGGTGTCATCATCGGTTACGCGGCGGTGCTTGCCGCTCGTTTTTCTGTCGCCTTCGATCAGAGTGAAGCAGCCGCGCTCGAACTTAAGTATGCCAACGAGACCCTCGAGCAACGCGTCAGTGAAAGAACGCGCGAACTCGAAAAAGCAAAAACCGCTGCGGAACAGGCTAATTATAATAAAGATAATTTTATTGCATTGGTATCGCACGATTTACGCTCACCGCTCTCTGGCTTACATTCGTCTTTGCAAGTGTTACGGCTGGCACCGCTGGATGCGGAAAAAAAAGACCGGTTGCTGAGTGTCGCCGAGAAGACCACCGCCGAAATGCTGCAGATTATTGAAAGCCTGCTGCAATTACACAGGCGACAACGCGGCGATTTTTCTGATGACGACCAATTGGTTACGCCACGCTCCGTAGTCGACAATCTTGCCCAATCTCTCGCGCCGAGTCTCAATGAGAAGCAGCTGCGCATCGTGAATGATTTACCGGCGGACTGGCAGTTGCGCACGAATACGCATCTATTGCGCCATGTCCTGCGCAACCTACTCACCAACGCCGTAAAATTTTCGTACCCGGGCAGTGTTATCGATGTCAGGCGGGAGCCGGGTGATACGCCTGCGATTTCGGTA
The DNA here is from genome assembly GCA_016788945.1 of Leptospiraceae bacterium. Taxonomy (GTDB): domain Bacteria; phylum Spirochaetota; class Leptospiria; order Turneriellales; family Turneriellaceae; genus Turneriella. The sequence continues at coordinate 2,099 of JAEUSA010000418.1, read as the reverse complement.
ACCGATCACGGCATCGGCATGAAGAACGAGCAATTGCAGGCGCTGATGCGCAGGGGCCGCAACGGTGCGGCTGCAGGCACCGCGGGTGAGCGCGGCAGCGGGCTCGGCCTCACCATTTGCCGCGAAATTCTCGAAAGCCAAAATGGCTCTCTGTCGGTCATCAGCCACATAGGCAGCGGCAGTACTTTCACCATCCACCTTGGCTGATATGCTGGCAGACATTCACTACGCACCTCTGCTGGAACACATCACTGCGCCGCAGAAGGCACAGATTGAGCAGTTTGCCGAACTGCTGATGGACGAAGCCATGCCCGCCGGTTTTATCGGCGATTGCAGCAAAGCCGAGCTTTACCTGCGCCATATTTTTGATGCGATATTGCCGGCGAGTGCCTCAGAGTCGCGCGCGACATTCCCGCTGCTCCATGAGCATCCCCTTGAAGTATTCGACCTTGGCGCCGGCGCCGGTCTGCCCTCGTTGCCGCTGGCCATTCTCTTTCCGCAGCATCGATTTCACCTGCTCGACGCGCAGGAAAAACGTTGTCGCTTCGCCGAATCTGCTGCCAGGCGCGTAGGCCTTACGAATGCCAAAGTATACCATGGCGTGGTGCAAGATTTCCGCAAAAAATATCCTTCGGCACCTGCGGCAGACATTGTCATTTTCAGGGCGTTCCGGAAAATACTTGCCGCTCTCGAACTTTCGCTCCATGTACTCCGCAATCCGCAGGGTGGCGCAGCGGGTGCAGCCTATCCTAAAGTGCTTTACTGGCGGTCTCAAAGCGTGCCTTTTTCTGCAACGGGCCTTGCGCGCGTTGCAGATTTAGGTTATGAAACGGATATATTTGTCAAATTTGCTTCTGCCGCAGAAATTCTGCCACGCGGATTGTATACGTTCAGCCGGCGGCGCGCGGCGAAACCGGGTTTTCCCCGTTCGTGGAAAAAAATTTCGAACGATAAACTCGTTGAGACAGAATCTTAATATTTGATATGAAAACTATTGCATTGGCAAACCAGAAAGGTGGGGTGGGTAAAACCACTACCACGATCAACCTCGGTGCATACCTTGCAAACGAAGGTCGCCGTGTGCTGATCGTCGATATTGACCCGCAAGGTAACGCCGGCAGCGGTTTGGGCATCGACATTACACAGCAGAAATCGACGATTTATCAATGGCTCATCGACGATTCGATTGCTGCACCCGCTCTCAAAACGCAATATAAGAATCTCGAAATTATTCCGGCAAACATCGATCTGTCGGGTTTTGAAATTGACGTGCGCGATAATAACAACCGTGATTTTGTGCTCAAAGGCCGGCTTGACGCGTTGCGCGATCAATACGATTTTGTGCTGATCGACTGCCCGCCGAGCCTAGGTATTCTAACCATCAATGCGCTGACCTCTGCCGATTCGGTGCTTATTCCACTGCAGTGCGAATATTTTGCGCTCGAAGGTTTGACCCAGCTTTTGCGCATTATCAACCTTGTGCGCACTAAACTGAATCCGCAGCTCACGATCGAAGGTGTGCTACTGACGATGTTTGATTCGCGCACGCGACTGGCGGCGCAGGTCGTGCAGGATGTCCGGGAGCACTTCAAGCGTCAGGTCTACGACGTGATTATTCCGCGCAATGTGAAGCTGTCAGAGGCGCCGTCTTTCGGTCAGCCGATCAGCGTCTACGACCCGCAATCGACGGGAGCAATCGCTTATAAGACGCTGGCAAAAGACTTATTATCGAGGCAGGCGGCCGCATGAGTGCGCGTCCTTGCGCGCGGCCTGCTTGGTGCATCCGTGCACCGGAGGCCGCATGACCAAACCAGCGGGCAAAGTACTCGGTCGCGGTCTTTCTAACCTGCTCGACAGCAATGCCGAGCTCTCAGGCGGCGAGCGGGTACAGGAGATCCCGGTCTCCAAAATCAAGCCGAATCCCGAAAACCCGCGCAAAAAATTTGACCGCACGGCGATCGAAGAACTTGCGCAGACGATAAAGCAGCACGGCCTGCTGCAGCCGATACTCGTTCAGAAAAACGGCGAACAGTATACGGTGGTATCTGGCGAGCGCCGTTTGCGCTCGCTGATTTTTTTGGGCTATGATAAGGCGCCCT
>JAEUSA010000417.1 GCA_016788945.1 Leptospiraceae bacterium | reverse complement strand
GGTAGCCGTAGAGCCCAAAACCACGGGCGATCAGGAAAAGATGGGCATCGCTTTGAATCGCCTGTCAGAAGAAGATCCGACCTTCCACGTCAAAACAGACGATGAAACAGGTCAGACAATTATTTCCGGCATGGGTGAATTGCACCTTGAGATTCTTGTTGATCGTATGAAGCGTGAGTTCAAGGTCGAGGCCAACGTCGGCAAACCGCAGGTTGCCTATCGTGAGACAATCCGCAAGAAAGTCGAACAAGAAGGCAAGTACATCAAACAAACCGGTGGCCGTGGTCAGTACGGGCATGTCTGGATCAATGTCGAACCGCTTCCTCCCGGTGGTGGTTATGTGTTTGAGAACAAAGTTGTCGGCGGTACTGTGCCTCGCGAATACATTCAGCCGGTCAATAAGGGCATCGAAGAAGCTCTCGCTTCGGGCGTTATGGCGGGATACCCCGTTGTGGACGTCAAGGTGGAGCTGTTTGACGGATCATACCACGATGTCGACTCATCAGAACTCGCGTTTAAGATTGCGGGCTCAATGGCGTTCAAAGACGCCTGCCGCAAAGCAAACCCTGTATTGCTCGAGCCGATCATGAAAGTAGAAGTGACGACTCCAGAAGATTACATGGGTGATGTTGTCGGTGACCTCAACCGTCGTCGTGGCAAGGTTAATGCGATGAACCAGCGCGGCAACGCGCGCGTGATTGAAGCTCTGGTGCCGCTCGCCGAAATGTTCGGATATGCAACCGAACTGCGCAGTATTTCTCAGGGTCGTGCAGCATACTCAATGCAGTTCGAGCACTACGAAGAAGTACCGCCGAATATCTCGAAAGAAATTTCAGAGAAAGCGGCGGCGAAAACCAAGTAAACAACAGGACTGCTGCATTCAGCGGCAGTCCATTTTTGTTCCATCACTTTTGAGCCAGCGTTGCCGTGCTTCATTGCTGCATGGCTTCAGTTTTTCCAGTTCACTGAACCAACAGGTATAAACATTGCCCGTCGGTGCACAACGTTTCAGAACACCGGCGAACGCCTCGTGTACGGGTGAATAGCGATGGAATTGTACCATTGTCGCGTTATTGATTTCAGGAGATTTCGTGAGTTCGGCCGCCGCCGGAATGTCGGCAAAGTATGTTTTTTTTTCGCTGAGTGACTCGCGTAAACCCTGAAAAATCGCCGCTTTGCTGCGGCGTTTTTCGCTGATATCGAGTTCGTTGAACCGTGTGGATGCATAAAGGGTCTGCAGTTTTTTTTTCGTATCGTCGATCAGCTCAGAAAACTCGTTTAGCCGACGGCGTCTCAGGGCGATCGCCGCTTCATTCGGCATCGGCCGGCGTTTCGCGTGCATGTAATCCGCCGCAAGGCGGCGCTCGATAAACGAGGCGAGCGCTTCGGAAAACGCCGTGTCATTGTTAAAATACAGGCGTTCGTGAGCGATCTCGTGTCCGATGAGCCGCGCAAGACCATATTCACCCCAAGCAAGTTGTGTCGAGTAGAGCGGATCTTCGAACCAGCCCAAAGTCGAGTAACCCCCGATTTCGGAAAGGTGCACGTCGTTGCCGCGCCGGCGGTAGTCAATGGCCCATTCTTCGGCGAGCTTGCGATCGAAAAAACCGAGGTATTCGAAACTGCCGATCGGAAAAAAACTGAACGCGACGGGTTTCAGGCTGAATTCAGGCGTGACGGTGATATTGTAACCTAACACGGGGCGACCAAGGTCATAGAAGCTGGCGTAGCTGGCAGAGCGGCTTAAGGCGTAGCTTGTCTCGGTAAAACGGCGGATGTCTTCAACCATGAGCAGCTGTTCCCGCGTTTTGGCATCCACCGCATTTTCTGCGAGCAGGCCTGCGATCGGCTTTTTGCCCGCGACGACCGCGAGTTGATGGCGCGCGAGGTGAAAAACGTAATAAACCCAGCGCGCGTTGACGGCTATCAGTATCACGACCGGAAGCAGTATCGCCAGCATTATCTTTTTAGCGCGCGTCAGTCGCATAGGATAAACCGCACCGCGCCGACAACGGAGCGATTGCTTTATCACATGCTACATATCGGTTTGGGCGGGTTAGGCGAAAACGCGGCCGCACGCGCTGCCGAGCGGTTAATATCTCTTTACGACCTGTTTTGCAGACCAACCCGGTAATCATAACCAAAACCTATGCCTGATATTCCGCGTTCCCGAATAAGAAATTTCTCGATCATTGCCCATATCGATCACGGCAAAAGTACGCTTGCCGACCGCCTGCTGGCGTTGGGCAAACTGACCGACGAACGCACGGGAAAAGACCAGATTCTCGACAGCATGGATATCGAGCGTGAACGCGGCATCACCATCAAGAGCAACTCTGCCTCGTTTTACTGGAAAGGCGAGGATGGCGAAACCTATCTCTTTAACCTGATCGACACACCGGGGCACGTTGACTTCACGTACGAAGTCTCGCGCTCACTGGCGGCATGCGAAGGTGTGCTGCTGCTGATTGATTCGACGCAAGGCGTACAGGCTCAGACGTTGGCGAATTTTTATCTCGCGCTTGAGGCAGATCTCTACATACTTCCAGTGATCAACAAAATTGACCTGCCTTCTGCGGATGTCGAGAAGACAAAGAAACAGATTTCCGATTCGCTCGGCCTGAACCCCGATGATGCAGTCGCAGTTTCCGGTAAGTCGGGGCTCAATGTCGAAGCGCTGATGCAGGCAATTATCGATAAAATTCCCGCACCGCAACTGAAGGCCGGTGACGGTTATGCGCATACACGCGCATTGGTTTTCGACGCGTATTTCGACACCTACCGCGGTGTCGTTGAGAAGATACGCGTGTTCGACGGCGAAATCAAGAAGAATGATCAGATATTTTTCATGCGCAAAGGCGTCGCGCACCCGGTAAATGAAGTCGGCATTTCGCAGCTGAAGCTGGTGCCGCAGCAGAGCCTCAAGGCCGGCGAGGTGGGCTATATTGTCACCGGCATTAAGAATGTCGCCGACGTGATGCTGGGCGACACGATCACGCTTGCTGCGAAACCCGCCGAAGAGCCGCTGTTCAAATACAAAGAAGTCAAGCCGATGGTCTTCTCGGGGCTTTTTCCGGTCAATGGCGACGACTATCCGCTGCTCAAAGAGTCGATGGACAAGCTCGCGCTGAATGATCCGGCGCTGATTTACGAGCCCGAAAGTTCAGAGGCTTTAGGTTTCGGTTTCCGCGTCGGTTATCTCGGTCTTTTGCACATGGAAATTGTGCAAGAGCGTCTCGAGCGCGAATTCGGTCTTAACCTGCTCACCACGGCGCCATCGGTAACTTACCATATCTACTTTCAGCACAAGCCGATGATGACGCTCAATAATCCGGCTGAATTTCCTGATCCCGGCGAAATCGCGCATATCGAAGAGCCTTACGTAAAGGTGGCGATCATTTCACCGAGCGATTATATGGGCGCTATTCTGCAGTTATTGGCAGATAAGCGCGGCGAGAATGTATCGATGAACTATCTCGATACGACAACAGTACAGATCATATACCTCGTGCCGCTGGCCGAGATGATATTTGAATTCTACGACCGCCTCAAGAGCGTCTCGCGCGGTTATGCGAGCCTTGACTATGAATTTGCCGAATACCGTAAGAGTACGCTCGTCAAACTCGATATTCTCGTGCACGGCAACCGCGTCGATGCGTTGTCGATGATCGTTCACAAGTCAGCGGCAGAAACGCGCGGCAGGCAGGTTATCGAACAGCTGAAAGAACATATCTCGAAACACCAGTTCCAGATTGCGATTCAGGCGGCGGTCGGTGGCAAGGTCATTGCGCGCGAAACGATCAGTGCGCTCAGGAAAAACGTGACGGCCAAATGTTATGGCGGCGATATCAGCCGTAAGCGCAAGCTGCTCGATAAGCAGAAAGAAGGCAAAAAGCGCATGAAGATGATCGGTTCAGTCGAGATTCCGCAAGAAGCCTTCCTTTCGGTGCTCAAAACCGGTGATAATTAACCGGGCATCAGAATCAGTGTGATCGCACACAGCGAAAGAACGGCTTACGGTGAAGTGGTCGCGGTTTTTACCGGCGCTCGCTCGGGAGTTGCCGGCACCGACAACACCGAGCGTTACCGCAGCCTGCTGACCCGCTTTCCTCAGATCGCCGCGCTGGCCTACAGCGAGCAGGTGCACGGCGATGCTGTACTCACCGTGACGAAGAGTGCCGGCGATCTACATTTTGCCGGTGAGGGTGACGCGCTGCTCACGAATGAAGCCGGCCATGCGCTGCTCATTCGTACGGCCGATTGTATTCCGATACTCTTCTACAGCGTTAGCGGTCCGTTGGCCGGGGCGGTGCATGCGGGCTGGCGCGGGCTCGAGAAAAAAATTCTCACCAAGGTGGTCCGGTCACTGCGGGAAAAATCCAGCGACCTGCGTTTCGTGGTGGGCCCCTTTATTGGTGAACGTTCTTATGAAGTCGGCAGCGACGTCGCAGCGCAATTCGACGCACGGCACAGTGAGGCGAAACCGGCAGACAAATTCTATCTCAATTTGCGATCCGTACTGGAAGACGAACTTGCCGCATTACAGATCGAAGCCGCTCAGGTTACTTGGTTTGCGCATGATACGCTCAGCAATGCGGAATGGTATTCAGCGCGTCGCGGCGATAGTGACCGTAATTTTTCCGTTATCTATTTTTCTGTCTAACCGCCGGTAAAACGAACCGAAAGCCGCCATAGGCGGCAGGTTTTGGAGACTGTGGAATTAAGGCGGTGTGGTTTCGTGCGCGTTAGTCTCCGTTGCAGTCGTAGCGGGGGTTGCGGCCTTCACTTTGAGACTGGCATTGAACTTGCGCATGCCGATCCATGCATAAACAATGATCGCGACCCTGATGGTCAGGTGCGAGGCGAGTGCCTTGTGATCGTTGCTGCCGATCTCTTTTTCGGCGATGGCCACAATGTTAACGATAATAACCAGAAGCTCTACCACCATCACAACGATTGCGAGAAGAACAGTCGGGTTCTTTAGCAGATAAAATGACAGCGCAAAATAGAGTGTGAATTCAATCGCATTGAGCATCGTGGTAAACTGATCGAGCCCCTGATTCTGCAGCTCAAGAACGAGCACGCCCAAAGCGCCCCACGCGGCATGCCCGCAGAGCAGCACGGCTGCCTCAAGGAAAAACAGCTGCGTATTCTTAAAAAGGAGTTTTTTATAAATGAGATACGCGATGCCCATGAAGGCCAGCGGAATGAGAAAATGAATACCCGTATATCTGCCGAGTAGCATGCCGATAACAGCGGCGATGATTCCCTGCAGGTTGGGCGATTTTTTCAGTGGTGAAGAATTGTGGTATTTGTCACCGGTATCAAACGGGCTTTCAGTCATTATTCCTCCGATCGGTATTACCAGCCGTCATTGCAAAAAGTTAATCGTCAAAGGCAAGGCGATAACCGACCGAGACGAGTGCCGTAAAATAATAACCGGACAAATCATCTCCGCCGAGACCACCGTCGCTGAACTGAACTTTGTGCGCGCGCAGATCCAGTTCGATATAACCGCCGCGCGATGCTGAAAAATACTGGCGGATCGCCAGCCCGCCGTTCAGGTTAAAACTATCGCTATAGGCGGGCCTAAGACCAGAGTATCGGGATACCGTGCGATGGCTGATCAGGTCATAACCGATACCGCCGGCCAACATAACCGAAGTATTGCCGATTTGCCAGAAATCCCAGCGCAGATCGAAAGCCATATACAGACCGAAGAAGTTGTTCGTCGGGGTCAGGGTCTTCGTGTTGATGTCATAATAGCGGTATTCGGTGGGCGTGTCGAGAAAACGGAAATCCATCGCCATACCGAGATAGATGCGGTCGACGCCGATGTTGAACATGAACCCCAATGAAGGATGCGACCCGACGCGGGCAAGATTACCCTGTGGCAGCCAGGCGCCGGCATTGGCGGCAATTGTCATCGACAGGCCGGATTTCAGCTTTTCCTGCGTGGCGGCGAACTCATGGAAACGCCCGCCCGAAGTGCGCCTGAGTTCTGCATCGAATGCATACCTGCCGCCGGTGAAGTAGGCCTTCAGCAATTTGCCGTCTACCGAATGCGGATTCGCCGCCGCGGCGCGCGTCGAGAGCAGGGTGTAATATTCGCCGTTTGCCGGTAGTCGACGGTTTTTATTACTGCGGATCGTCAGCCAGAGAGACCAGCTGATCTCGGGTGAGGTCTTTTCGATCGTTGCCACCCGCTGCGAAAGTTCATATTGTGCGATGAATTCGCTGTTGGGACAAATGCCCCGCCACTCGCTGAGTACCTCGGCTTCGTTCGACCCGCGCGCAATCAAGCGCGCCGCATTTTCGGCGACGACGGCACAATCGGGTATCTGGCGCGTGAGTTCGCTGCGCAAGGCGTCG
>JAEUSA010000411.1 GCA_016788945.1 Leptospiraceae bacterium | reverse complement strand
GATTTGAAGATCGCACAATCGAACAGAACCCCACCTGCCGCTGGAACAAACACCTTGGCAAAAACCATCTCACGTGAGACGGTGCGGAAAATCTTGAGGGGTGATGTCGCCGGAATTTTTGCCGGTGGCTTTGGTCCATATGTTGTGAATGGCAAAGTCTCCGGTTATAAAATTCACCAAATCGCACCCGACCATGTTTTTGCAGTGCTCGGCGCGCAGAACGGCGATATTGTCCGCCGGGTAAACGGTTATGAATTGAATGATTTCGAACGTATGTTAGATATCTGGAGGGAAGTCCCCACTATGAACGAAGTCAAAATTGAAATTATAAGAGATGGAAAAAATATCGTTTACGACTTTCAGATTCGTAACTGATATCAGGGCTTTGCGCTAATATCAGTTGCACAATTCCAGAAGTGATTTACCGGACCATGGCCATGGCCGAGCGGTTCTGCGTTTTTGAGCGCGCCGGTCAGATACTGCTTTGCGCTGCGGCATGCCTCGAGCGGCGACTTTCCCCGACAGAGATAAGCCACAATTGCGGCGGAGAGTGTGCAACCAGTGCCATGCGTCGATTTGGTTTCGATGCGGTCGGCACTGAGCTCTGTGAAACTTGTTCCGTCGAAAAACAAATCGACTGCCGGCTGGCCCTCAAGATGCCCCCCCTTCACGAGCACGTGTTTCGCGCCGAGAGAGAAAAGCCTGCGCGCTGCTTCATGCATTGCCGGTAGGTCAGTGATCCGCAGACCCGTGAGGACTTCAGCTTCGGGTAGATTCGGCGTCACAATAAAAGCCAGCGGAAGCAATTGATCGCGCATCGCCGTTTCGGCATCGGCGGCAAGCAGCCGGTGACCGCTTTTCGACACCATCACGGTATCTGCTACAAGCCGGGTAATGCCTGTCTGTCTGACGGTATCAGCCACTGTGGCGATGATTTCAGCATTCGCCAGCATGCCGGTTTTGGCCGCGGCAATGGTAAAATCCGCCGTGACAGATTGAATCTGCTGACGCACGATGGCCGCGCTCAAGACTTCGACTGCATCGACGCCAACGGTATTTTGTGCGGTGATGGCGGTGATTGCACTCGTGCCGAACACACCGAGGGCTGAAAAAGCTTTAAGATCGGCCTGTATGCCTGCGCCCCCACCTGAGTCGCTGCCGGCAATTGTCAGCGCAACGGGTCTCATCGCCCACCCACTTGCGCGGTGGGGCCAAGTTGATAGATCTTTCCGCTCTGCAATTCGGCAATGACAAGCTCGCCGTTGCGCAGCCTTCCGAAACTTGACCACAAGCCCGGGGCCTGAATCAGCAGCTCGGCTTTGGCCTCTGCGCGCCGATAGTCGATAGCAAAGATGCGGCCTGACACCGAATCGGCAAATATGTATTTTCCGGTAAAAGGCGAAATCTTTGTGCCGGTATAAACATAACCACCGAGAATCGACTGGCCGACACCATGATCGTACTCATGGAATGGCAGCGTCAGTCCCGATTTGTTACAGCCCTTGGCCGGTTTGAAACAATGCAAACCTTCCATAATATTCCACCCATGATTTTCTCCGCGCGCCACGAAGGCAAGTTCTTCGTAATCGTCTTGTCCCACGTCGGCGACAATCAGCCTTCCTTCGGGAGTAAAGCTAAACCGCCAGGGGTTGCGTAAGCCCCATGCAAAAATCTCCGGGCGCTCTGAATAACGGTCGTCTTTAGATTTTGCAAACGGGTTATCGGGTGGGATTGCATAAGAGACTAAGCCTTGGGGACCTGTTTTGACCGACGCCGAAGGGTCTATGCGCAGAATTTTTCCGAGATGCGAACGCAGGTTCTGCGCATATCCGCGCGGATCGCCGCCTGAACCGCCGTCACCGACGCCGATATAGAGATACCCATCAGGGCCGAATTCCAGCATGCCGCCGTTATGGTTGCTGTACGGCTGCCGAATCGATAACAGCTCTTCACGTTTTGTGACGGTTGTGCTGGCGGCTGAACTGAGCGTCACGCGCGCAATCACGGTGCGGCGCGGCGGCGAGGCCGAATAATAGATATAAAAAACCGGGCGCTGTGCGAAATCCGCCGGAAAGGCGAGACCCAACAACCCTTCCTCGAGCGTCGCATCGTGCACCTCTTTGCGCAGGTCGAGCAGCGTCATACCGCAGCGTTTCGTCGGGCTTTCGAGGCGGATGGTTCCCGGCTTTTCGACAATGGCGTACGGGTCCGGGCAGGCACCGATGTTTCCGGGAAACGCAGTCACAAAGACCGGTTGCTTAAATTGCCGGTGAAAAATGGGACGCAATTCAATTTTTGATGTCTTGCTTAAGGGCGCGGCTGCGAACAGGGTGGTCGTTATCACAACAATGAAAAAGCCGTGGCGCCACACTATGGTAATGTAGAAAAATATAGGCAGCCCTGCCATTTTAGCGCCAATGGCCGATGAAACTAAAGTTAGTAGTCTTTTCCATTTTTGCCGCCGCGATCGCCTGCAAACAGAAACCGGTATCGCAACCCAGCGCCCCGGCCCCTACGGTTAACCCGACCTCGATACAATCGGGCATTTATATGGGTAGCACGTCCGGCAGTTGCCTCTGTGTGAATGCTGAGAAGGGCCTGGCCGGAACCTCGGCTACCCTTGTCGCAATGGGCACTGATTTGGGTGCCAGTGTCGAAAGCGCGAGTGACGATATGAAAGCAGCCCTTAAGGAAATGTTTACCAGTTTAAAATTTGTCTCGAAGGAGCAAATCGTCACAAACGATGGCGGCTTCAAGTATACGCGTGTGCAAAAGGCCAACGATTGCGAAAGCCTGAATAACACGATGGCTGAACCGGTCGGTTATCAGGATTTCTGCCTCGAGGGCAAGCGAGTAGATAAAATGAAGCAATTCTGATCTCCACAGAGGAAAAGGTGTTTTTGCTTTACGCTTTGTGCGCCGCACAAACAATGGCCAAGCAATTTCTTTCCGGAGGAACACATGGAACAACAAATTCAACAAATCGTTAACTTCGCTATCGGCACGGTGAAGGGTCTCGGCGATGCAGCAAAGAGCACTATCTCAAACCTCGAAGCAGAAGTAAAAATTCTGGTAGACAAAGGCGCTGCGGCGAGCGACGAAAATGCACAGAAAATTCGCGCGAACGCAACAGAACTGCTGAACCGCGTCACAGGCATTGTGAACAACGCAGTGAACAACCTGAACGAAGTTACCGGTCAGGCCCAAAAGATGGTTCAAGAAGCCATCGCTAAAGTTAAGCCAGAAAACAAAGCTTAACCCTTATGTCTAACCCCTCTCAATAGTTTGGGAGGGGTTAGCCTCTTTTTTCAATGGCGACAAACGGTCTGAGCGTCGCGCCATTATAGATTTGCCTTGGGCGACCGATCTTCGCCGACGGGCTCTCAATCATTTCTTTCCATTGCGCGATCCAGCCGGGCATGCGGCCGAGCGCGAACATGACAGTAAACATTTCTGTCGGAATGCCAATCGCGCGGTAGATGAGTCCACTGTAGAAATCCACATTAGGATATAGCTTGCGTTCGATAAAATAGTCGTCTTTCAGCGCGGCTTCTTCGAGCTGCATCGCAATCTCGAGGAGGGCGTCTTTAACACCGAGTTTAGACAACACTTCCATACAGGTTTTTTTGATGATCTTTGCACGCGGGTCAAAATTCTTATACACACGGTGCCCGAAACCCATCAAGCGGAATGACGATGTTTTATCTTTGGCGAGTTCAACAAACTTCTTAATATTGCCGCCCTCGGCCTGAATATGCTGCAGCATTTCAATGACTGCCTGATTAGCGCCACCGTGCAGCGGCCCCCACAGCGCATTGACCCCGCTGGAAATCGCGGCAAATACGTTCGCACGCGATGAACCGACCATGCGTACAGTCGATGTCGAGCAGTTCTGTTCGTGATCGGCATGCAAAATCAACAGCAGGTCGAGCGCACGCTCGACCACCGGATCGACGTCATAAACTTCGGCCGGCACTGCGAACATCATCTGAATAAAATTCGCCACATAACTCAGCGAATTTTTCGGATACATGAACGGTTGCCCCACGGATTTTTTGTGCGAGAATGCAGCGATTGTCGGTGACTTTGCGAGCAGACGGTGAATCGAGAGTTCGCGTCCTACCGGGTCGAGCGGGTCAGCAGCTTCTTTGACGTAATAGCCCGAGAGGGTGTTGATCATTGAACCGAGGGTGGCCATCGGGTGAGAATCTTTCGGAAAGCCGTCGTAGAGACGCTTGAGATCTTCATGAATCATCGTATGGCGTGTAATCGACTGGCGGAAACTGTCAAATTCGTGCGGGCGCGGCAAATCGCCGTATATCAATAAATACGCGACCTCGAGAAATGTAGATTTTTCTGCGAGTTCAGCGATGTCATAACCGCGGTAGCGCAAAATACCCTGCTCGCCGTCGAGGAAGGTGATGGCACTCAGTGTCGAGCCGGTATTGACGAAACCGTCATCGAGCGTGACCAGCCCCGATTGCGCGCGTAATTTCGAAATATCGATTGCGAGTTCGTTTTCGCTGCCCTTGACGATCGGCAATTCGTATTCCTTGCCCTCGAAGATAAGTTTTGCCGTGTTACCCATGCAGTCAATATGCGAAAAAGCCCGAGGACTTCAAGAATTTCGTTAATCTGCGCGCGACCAATTGGTGCACTACCCTTTGCACTCGACTCTTTCAGGCAATTGCATGCAATGGAGCATGCTTGCGCGTTTTTGGCAGTATATATCGCACTACAAGATTGCCCCAGCAACCGATGTGCTAGAACGTAAACGTCTGGTGCTCATCAACCAGATGCTGTTTGGCGGTGTCGTGGGTTGGACAGTGTACGCCGGCTACCTGCTGATAGCCTTCTTCTATCTTTTGGCAATTGATGCTGCCAAATATCAGGATTATTTCATCGGCGGTATTCCGTTCATCATTATCTGGATAACTTTGATCGGGTTGTTTTTCCTGCGGAGTGCAAACAGTGACTCGTTTCTCTACTATGTCGCCACGGGTATTCTGACTGGCTGCGGCCTCGCTCTGTCTTCAGTCTATTATGGGCAAATTCTGTCATTAGAGCTCGGTATCCTGATTATCACGATGGCCGGCGTGGTTTCATGGCTCAATGAACGGCGTAAGTGGGTCATTATTCTGCCGTTTTTCATGGGGCCGGTGATGTATTTCGCGCCGAAAATCTGGTTTCTTTATCATACGGAAATATATCCGCTGGACCCCGGGCTTTTGAAAATATCATACTTCATTTGGCATTTCGTGTTATTTTGGTTCGTCTGGATTTTCACGTATTTTATTGCCGCTCAGGGAAAACGAGCCGAAGCAAAGCTGCTTGAAGAGGAAAGTAAATCTACCCGGCTACTGCTCAACATTTTACCCCGCGAAATAGTAACAGAACTGAAAATTCACGGCATCACACAACCGCATGAATTTGCCTCAGCGACCGTTCTGTTCACCGATTTCGTCGGTTTCACGCAAATCGCCGAGCGCATGCAGGCACGCGAGCTGGTAGCGGAACTCGACCGCTGCTTCTCGCAATTCGACAGAATATGCGAACGGCACAACCTCGAAAAACTCAAAACGATCGGAGATGCCTATATGTGCGCGGGAGGCATTCCCGTCGCAAATGACACGCATGCTTTGGATACTGTACTGGCTGCGCTCGAAATCAAGCGCCTTATGCTCGAAGTTCAGCGGCTAAAACAAGCAGCTGGCGAACCCTACTGGGAGCTCCGCATTGGCATCCACACAGGCCACCTCGTTGCCGGAGTCATTGGCGAAAACAAGTTTGCCTACGATGTGTGGGGAGACACCGTAAACACCGCGAGCCGTATGGAATCGGCCGGAACTCCCGGAGAAATCAACATATCGCAGACAACCTATGACCGGGTAAAAGAAATCGTAGAATGTGAGTACCGTGGTGAGATCGCGGCCAAGAATAAGGGTACCGTGCCTATGTACTTCGTTAAGCGCCTGCACAGCAAATTCTCGGCAGACCCTGAAGGTTATGTCCGCAGAAAGACGTGAAACTTGCTGAATATTTGCGCTTTACGCAAGCGCACAAACTTGAACAATTGTTCACTATGAATAAAATCGTGATTTCTTCCCTTACTTGTGTGGCTGCCCTGTTTGCGGCTGCACCCAACATCGCGGCGGCAAAGGCTGCTGCCCCCGAAGCTGCTAAGCCAGCGGTTTCTGCACCTGCCCCCGCTTTAGCCGAGCGCAGTCAAAACCCACAAATGGATGCGACTGCATTCGGTCTCGGTACCGGCACCTACGGCAACTATGGTTTCCTGGGCGGCCATCTGCAAATCGGCGTTCTCGACTGGCTGCGTCTTTCGGGCGCCATCACCGGCTCGCTCCCGGGAGATCAACCAAGTGGCAACTTCGCCATGTCAAACTATTGGTTGCTGTGGCACTTCTCGGGTGGTCTTGTTTTCACTTCCACGAAGCTCTACAAGAATATTGCGCGTCCCTATTCGATGCTGGAGCTGACCTATTTTTATGACGCGAAGTTCAAGGCGGGGGGCGTCAATGGATCGTTCCGCATCGGCGTCGATTTCTACATGACGCAGGATTACAGCATCTACATCGAAGCTGGTGTCAATGCACCCTTTATGCGTGATACGAACGCCCCAGCGCTTGTCGGCGGTGTCGTGGGCATTGGGGCGCGCGCCTTTTTCTGATTCCAGATTTATCAGGCTATAGCCAACCGGTCATAGCCTGATATGAAATTTTTCGAGAAGAGCGTCACCGACGCGCTATGGTACAATACTAAAGTCGGATTAATCACCCTGCTGTTCGCCTTTCCGCCATACGGAATCGTCAACCATCTCTACTACGACCGGCCCGCCATCAATCTGGCGATTCCCATTGATAACTATCTGCCGTTTAATCACTACTGGATTCTGGTCTATGCATGGGTATATGTCTTTCTCTTTTTACCGGTTTTTATCGTCAGAGGCAAAGAAAGTTTCAAATATGTGGCAAAAGGTTTTATCATCGTGAACCTAACCTCCGTAGCGATTTTCGTGCTGATGCCCGCCCGCTACCCGAGGCCGGCAATACCAACACAAGATGAATTTCTCTGGTGGGGTACGGCTTTGAACTACCTGCTGGATAAACCGGTGAATTGTTTTCCCAGTCTGCATGTCGCGAACGCCTTTCTCGCTTCCATGATTGCGTTTCACTACCGCAAGCGCGTCGGCATCATTGCATGGCTGATGGCGGCCCTGATTTCGGTTTCGACTCTCTATATGAAGCAGCACTTTGTTGCCGACATCGCCATGGGGTTCGTGCTGTCTTTTAGCGTATACCGGTTCTATTTTAGGCCGCGGGCTTATACAACCGGCAACCAGTCACCGCTGCCTGAATGGCTGAGCCTTGGCGTCGCGGGCATTTACCTCTTTTTTATCGGCTCAATGTATCTTTTGTTCGCGCTGGGTGTAAAATTACCGCTCGAAAAAATTGTGCGCTGACAGAGGTTAATCCGTCTTCTCAACTTTTTCTTCGACATATTTGTCAAAGGCCGCTTTGTCCATTTTATCTTTGTAGAGTGGCCAAAGTGTTTCCTTCAGCTCTTCCATCGATTTGAATTTTGCCCCGTCTATTTTATAGGTCGCCATAGTTCCCCCGCTGACGCTCGAAGCATGTGCGGTGCGTCGCGTCAATCGTTCGCCGAATTACCGTCGGTTCTTACTTGACCAGCCGAACACTTTCGCAAGGCGAAGTAAACCATGGAACCGGATGAATTCTGGGAATCAAGTTTTCAGCAAAAGAATATGATGTGGGGTTACGACCCGGCTGATTCTGCCGTTCATGCCGCTACACTTTTTGCCGAGCATAGTTTCAAAGACATTCTGATTCCAGGAATCGGATATGGTCGCAATGCCCGGCCGTTCCTTGATGTTGGCATGAACGTTACTGGTATTGAAATTTCGCAGACTGCTATCGACATGGCTCAAAAGATCTATGGCGAAAAAATAACGATATTTCACGGTTCTATCAACGAAATGCCGTACGATGCGGCACAATACGATGGCATCTTTAGCTATGCGCTCATTCATCTGCTGAATGAGGTGGAGCGAAACCGATTCCTCGAGGTGTCGTACTCGCAACTCAGGCCCGGTGGTATCATGGTCATTGTCACCATTGCCGACACTGCGCCCATGTTTGCCACGGGAAAAAAGCTAACGGAACGCCTGTACGAAACACGACCTGGCGTGCGACTGTTTTTCTATGACGAAGCTTCTATTAAAAGAGAATTCGGGTCTTATGGGCTGCAATTAGTACGGGCCGTGGCAGAACCGACGAAGCACGCACCGGAAAGTGCGCCGTTAGACTACATTTGGATAGAGTGCCATAAGCCCCGCGCGCCCCACAACGCGCCTCTGGCGCGCCAAATTTGAATCGAGGTAATTGAAGGTTTTATCTGAACCTAAGTAAGGCTTGAGCTGCTCACAAAAAGAGCGATCTGTTTCGCCGTCCTTTTTCATATTTTGTAATACCGAGCTGACTCGATGACTTTCTTTGCTGCAGCGCTGAATTCGGGTAACCGCCTAATTGCTTCGAGAATTGCCAGAACAGCCTTGCGGTGCTCACCCAACATTTTTTTCGTCTTGTTGAAAACAGCGGGCGTAATATGCCGATAGGCACGGTAGGGCTGTTCTGCACCTGTGACGGCGTACTTACCCTCGCCGAAAATCAAGACCAGATCATGAGCAACTTCGAGTGCGACTTGCTTATCGCTGTGTCGCAATAGATTCTTCTCTAAACCATCCCAATTATTTACCATAATATAGCTATCAGTAACGTTCTCGATATAGTGCGGCAAAAAATGCGGATGTATCGCCGAACCTGTGAGCGCGAGGGCCGCTTTCATTGCATCGATAAGCCGAGGCTGGCGCGCGCTGAATTCGTGATCCTCCTTTTCCATTTTGTGCTCCGCGAACGCTATTTTGAGGCGCTCAAAGTTGAAACGCTGCAGGTGACGATGGATTGTAGGACCCGCAACAAAAGCATCTTCAGTGTCTTCGTAGTCGTCATTTTGGTAATAGGTGCCGCATAACTTGCACTGCAGAATGTAGATGGTGCTGGTAGCATACCGGTCTACCTCGGTAGTTTGCGAATGCAGCAGAACGAGGCCCGGGTAATCACCCATGCTTTCATCGCGTGCGAGATCTTTGCGCTGCGGAATATACTGGCAATATTCGCAATCTGTTATCGACAGATAAGGTTCATCAGCACCCCGTTGACGAAAAATGCGTGGCTTGGCTCCGTGCTCTTTCAGGAGAGAGATCAGCGCTTGCGAACCCGAGCGCTCGGCCAGATATAAAACTGACG